>JAENZK010000219.1 GCA_016841285.1 Guptibacillus hwajinpoensis
GCCGATGGTAGTTGGGGGCTGTCCCCCTGTGAGAGTAGGACGTTGCCAAGCAAATCAAAAAAGAGCAGATGAGATTCTGCTCTTTTTTATATCCTCAAAACCAGCCTTTCCTTTTAAACCAAAAAAACATCAGTAATGCAATAACACCCATCAATCCTAAAGATATAAAATACCCGTATTTCAAAGCTAATTCCGGCATATATTCAAAATTCATTCCGTATATACCTGCAATAAAGGTTAATGGTGCAAAAATGGAGGTTATAATAGTAAGGATTTTCATTACTTGGTTTGCTTGGTGCGAGTTTACGGAAATATAACTATCTCGAATGTCCATTGTAATCTCCCGGTTTGAATCAACCATCTCAGACAATTTTAGTAAATGGTCATAAATGTCAGAGAAGTAGGGGACTTTTCTTTTAATTCCTTCTAAATGCTGTGAGTTTAGCATTCGATATAATAGATCCCGCATCGGATTGATTGTATGCCTCAAAGTAAGTAATTGGTGTCGGATATCGAAAAGATCATCTAATAAAATATCCATCGATTTATTTTTAGTATTATCTTCTATTTCATTTAGCACATCCTCAATTTTATAAATGATGGGAAAGTATGAATCTACAATTTTATCCAAAACTTCATAAAAACAGTGATACTGATCCCAATCTTTAATAATAGCTGTTGATATAAGTCTGTTCCATACTTGATTAATCTCATTAAAATTTTGATAATGAAATGAAACTATGTAGTTTTGGCCAACAAAAAAGTTAATTTCTTCTTTTGTGAAATTATCTGGATTAATAACATGAGTTACAAAAAATGTAAAGTCATCATAATAATCAAGCTTTGGCCGCTGTAACCTCTGCACACAATCCTCAATCGCCAAAGGATGAAAGTGAAAATGTTCACTTAGTTTATCTATTTCTTCATGAGTAGGCATATTGAAGTCAATCCAACACCATTTATACAATGATGTATCCAATTCATTAAGGCTTTTATTAATTACCTTTTTAGAGTCATGTGTAATTGCAATTACTTGTATCATTCAATAGCTCCTTGTATTACTGAGTATTGTTCTTTTACATATATTGTTACTTTACCCTTAAGTTATAGTTTTAAATAAATGTTTAATTAAAATCTAAAAAAGCTTGAAGAATCAGTCATTCTTCAAGCTTTTGTGCAGTTAAGCATTCATTGGTTTTGGGTCTTGCTTTTTTGATTTCATTAATTGGCTAATTAGTAAAACAGCTAAAAATCCTAATCCAATTAAATCAGTGAACCCACCTGGGTAAATAAGCATCATTCCCCCAGCAATTCCTAAAATTCTTTCTAAGAAGTTCATTTTGGCTAATAAATACCCCATAAATCCTGACCCCATTCCTGTCATACCAATCAGGGAAGTAAGTATCACAGTTATTGCCTGGAAAGCCGTAGTATCAATTAGGAATAAGGAAGGTGAAAACACGAAAATATAAGGTATTAGGAAGGCTGCTATGGCAAGCCTTGATGCCTCGAAACCTGTTTTTATAGGATTTCCTCCCGATATTCCTGTGGCAGCAAAGGCGGCTAGGGCAACCGGCGGTGTAATATCTGCTATAATACCAAAGTAGAAAGCAAACATGTGAGCAGATAATAATACTGTTGTTGGAATCTCAGAAACTCCAGGGTCTGATAATAATAAAATAATTGCCGGTGCTGCCATTGTTGATGTAATGATATAGTTTGCTGTTGTTGGAGACCCCATACCAAGAATAATCGATGCAATCATTGTGAAGATTAATGTAAGAATTAGGACTCCACCTGATAGATCAATTAATCCATTTGCAAACTTAAGGCCAAGGCCTGTTAATGTTACAACACCTACTATAATACCAGCAGCTGCTGTAGCAGCAGCAACGCCCAAGGCAGTTCTAGCACCGTTTTCTAGAGCTTGGAAAATATCCTTTATTGACATTCTTGTTTCCTTGCGGAAAGATGCAACAACTACAACAGATACAATCCCTAGTAATGCAGAGCGTACTGGTGAGAAACCAGCTGACATTAATCCAATAATAATAACGATTGGCAGTAATAAATAAATCTTTGAAAGTACTTCTTTTTTATTTGGTAATTCTTCTTTAGTTAGTCCTCTAAGACCTGTTCTTTTTGCTTCTAAATGCACCATAATTAAAATACCTGAGAAATATAAAAGGGCAGGTACGGCAGCAGCTTTTGCGATATCCCAATAAGGAATCCCTGTGAATTCTGCAATTAGGAAGGCAGCAGCTCCCATGATTGGCGGCATGAGCTGACCACCGGTTGATGCAGCTGCTTCAACTGCTCCAGCAAACTCTGGACGATAACCTGTCTTTTTCATCATTGGAATCGTAAATGATCCTGACGTAACAACGTTTGCTACTGAACTTCCACTGATAGTTCCTTGCAGTGCACTTGAGAAAACTGCTACTTTGGCAGGTCCTCCCGTTGATCTACCTGCAATAAGCAAGGCAAGATCATTAAAATATTGGCCAACCCCTGACTTTTCTAAGAATGCCCCGAACAATAGGAACAAGAAAATAAAGGTAGCCGAAACTGAAAGAGGGGTACCTAAGATACCGTCAAGCGTATAATACATATGGCTAACCAAACGTTCAAAGCTTACTCCGCGATGCTCAAGAAAGCCTGGCATATATCTACCATATAAAGCGTAAAGAAGGAATCCAATTGCAATAATTGTAATTGGAAGACCCACAACTCGACGTGCAGCTTCAAGTACTAGTAAAATTGCTAATGCCCCTACAATAAAATCGAGATTATTATACATCCCTGCACGATGAATAAGGTCTTCATACTCAAATGTCCAATATAATCCAACATAAATACTTACAATAGCTAAAATGGCGTCATAAAAAGGTAAACGATTTTTCTTTGCTTTATTTGAAATTGGATAGAGAAGAAAGATCAATCCTAACGCGAATGTTAAGTGAACAGATCTTTGAAGTTGTGAGGCCAAATTACCAAATATTGCAGTGTAAAGTTGGAAAGCTGAAAATGAGATTGCACCAATGGTAACAACCCACTTTAAAATGCCAGTGAATGTTCGGAAACTGGATTCTTTATCATACTTGCTTAATATCTCTTGAAGTTCTTCATCTGACAATGATGTATTTTGATTAAGGTCTTTGTCCGCCATATTTAACCTCCTAATTCATTTTTTTGAACTTTTCATTCAGGTTAAAGCCCGAGGAGAAGGCATTACCTCGGGCTCTTAGTTAAGTATTACTTCAAACCATTTTCTTGGAAGTATTTTAATGCACCTGGATGAATATCTAATGTGATACCATCAGTAGCTGTTTCAACATTGATTGATTCAGCTTTTTTATTAATAGCAATTAATTTATCTACATTTTCGAATAACGCTTTAGTTGCGTTATAAACAAAGTCTTCTGGTAAAGTTTTTGAAACTGCTAACATTGCTTTTACAGCAACAGTGTTTGTCTCACCAACACCTGGGTATGTGTCAGCAGGAATAGTTTCTTTTACATAGAACGGATATTTTGCAATTAATTCATCAGCTTTGGCATCATCAATAGAAATTAATTTAACTCCATTAGTAGCAGATAATTCTGTAACAGCTGATGTAGGTGCGCCTGCAGTTACAAAAGCAGCATCTAAGTTACCATCTTGCATACTTTGTACAGAGTCACCGAATGATAAGCGTTGTGCATCTAAATCATCAAAAGTCATACCATAAATTTCAAGAATTTGTTGTGCATTTGCTTCTACACCACTACCAGGTGCGCCAACAGAAACTTTCTTACCTTTTAAATCAGCAACGCTAGTAATTGTGCTGTTTCCTGGTAATACAATTTGAATTGTTTCGTTATATAGAGATGCAAGACCTTGAAGATTTTCAACTTTAGTGCCTTCAAACATTAAAGTACCGTTTGCTGCGTAATCAGCAATGTCGTTTTGTACGAATGCTAAATCAACTTCTTGATTTGAAAGTAAACGCATATTTTCTACAGAGCCACCAGTTGTTTGTGCTGTAGCGCTTACATCTGTATTGTCGCTAATAATTTGTGCAATTCCTCCACCAAGTGGATAATATGTTCCTGATGTTCCACCAGTTGCAATAATTAATTGGCTTGGAAGATATTCATCTGTTTTGGCTGTATCACCATCTGTGCCACCTTCTGTTTGGCCTTGGCTACTTTCATTTCCACCGCCACATGCTGCCAATGCGAATAAAAGCATTAGAGCAAAAATTGAAGATAAAATTTTCTTCATTGGTAATCCCCCTTTAAATTGTTTTGAAACGTTTTCAATGCACAGGTATACTATAACAGACAGATAACAGGAAGTAACAAAAAACTACAGAAAAAAACTTTCAATAATTCAAATAAATATATTAATTTAAAAAAAGGAGCAATTATGAATGTTATAATTGTCCTTTTACTTCAATGTATAACGCATGTAAAAACTTGCGTATATTCACCCTTGAATTTCTTTGTGTCTTTCTTTCATCAATTTCATTCATTTTCAGCCTAACCTCATGAAAATCGAAAAATTTCGTAGCATAGTGTTCAAATTTTGGGTGTGTATAATCGGTTAAACCTAATGAAGCTAAATTAGTAAGTGCCTGAATAATCGCTCGACGTAATCTTTGCTCCAAGGCCTTCACGGCATTTTCGCTAGTGTCCGCTTTTTGGATCGAAAGCACTTCTTTATACAATGACTTTAACGAAATATTTTTCATGTCAATATTTTGTCGTAAAAGGTAGTTCATTATGTCTTCTATGTCCCTGCTTCCGTTCTCACCTAGTATTCCCAAATCCGAAAAAATATTCTCAATAATATCGTTGTGATTTTGTTTGGGAGGAGTGATTTGTTCGTTTGCAAATGGAAAGAGGTTTAAGCTTTCTTTAATTTTTAGCAATGATTGTTCCATTTTGATCTTTTCTATAACATTGTGGATGACAGCCGTAACTTCCACTCGATTCACAGGTTTATGTATGAAATATTCAATCCCATTTTTATATGCTTTTGCCACCATCTCTTTATTTTCTATTTGTGAAATCATAATTATTTTTCCTGAATAGTTTTTTTCTTTTATATGTTGGACAGTCTCGATGCCGTCTTGTATGGGCATTAATAGATCAATTAATACAATATCAGGTTTTAATAATAGAATTTCACTTTCCGCTTCAAGCGGTTGATCCGACTCTCCAATGACTTCTCCTAATGATTCTTCTCTTATAATTCTGTGCATAATTTTTCTAGTAGAAATGTCATCATCTAGAATAAAATAATTCACGAGACTCACTCCTTTATGTTAAAAAAAGGTAAAGTAACAGTAAATATCGTTTGTTCCTTGGTAGAGTGTACAATCATGCTGCCTTGCAATTCCTCAACCATTAGTTTTACATGTGACAAACCAATTCCGTTTGATAATTTCCCCGTTTCAGTGAATTTCGTACTGAAGCCCGGTTCAAAAATAACATCGTATTCATCCGGATGAATACCAGGTCCATTATCTAGTACTTCAATAATTAATTCTAAGCTACTTTTCTTAACGTTAATTTTAACGAAGCCATCCGAATCCTCTTCAATAGCTTCTATCGAATTCGCTACTAGATTATTTAAGATAACTAGGAGTGGATAACTAAGATGAGTTTTATACTCACCATTATGAACTGTAACGATCAGTTCAATATCTTTTCTTAAATATTCAATATATTTTTGGTTGGCTTTTTTACTTAAGTTGACAATCTCCATTAGGGATAGAGGCTTTATTGCTTTTTCCTGCTGAATAACATCTTCGAGTCCAGCGAGGATTCTTTGGTTATCCTTTTTCACCTCATGAATCTCCTGCGCAATGGAAAGGGCCATTCTTGAATTCTCGCTATAATTTGGGTCCTTATTTAGATCCTGATACAAATTATGGGCTTTAAGAGTAATGCTTTCGATTACAGATAATGTTTTCTTTAAATAAAAGCCTTCAATATACAGATTTGATAAAATAGTTTGTACTTGATCAAACCTTATTTGTTGTTCGTTGAAAATAGCCTTAAGTCTATAGGATTCAATCATATTAAACAACCCAACGACGAAGAAACTTCGGAAAATTGCAACCCAAATAATTAAGTCTATATTTGTAGGAATGATGGTAGAATTATTAATGATCAGGCGAAGAGTTATTTCACCCAAATTGGCAATTACATCACAACAAATACCGATGACTCCGAGCATCATTGGAGAATAAGAATGTTCATTTCGCTTCGTTACAATATGGAGCACAATGGCGAAGAAAACGTAATAACCAATCGCTGGACTCCGTATAAGAAAGGAATTAATAAAAGAAAAAGATTCATAATGAATCGTTGCATCAAGTGCTATTCGAAAAAGGGTTGTAAAAATGCCAGTAATAAACCCAGTCAGTATATAAGGAACATCTTTATAAAATAGTAATAGAAAGAAAAATCCTGCACTCCCTAAGCCGATTCGGAACGAGCTCGAAAAAGGAGTGATTTTAAATTCTCCTAAAAAGGCTGTCACAAGGATAATAATCAATATTTTTAAGGATTTATGTTTATTCATTTGCAACAATCCTTTCTGTTCTCTTTCTATTATATACATTAACCTATTAATATAGGAAAAAAATAATTTGACCTTTCACCCTTTAAAGGTTTAATGTAAAAAATAAATATACTTTGCGGGGGAGATTTTAAATGAAGCATCATTTTGATACGGAAGCTGTACATTTATCAGAAAAAAAGTTTATCTCAAGTGCAAGTAAAGTTAATCCTATTTACCAAACCTCTGCATTTGCTTTTTCAGACTTGGAGGAACTAGAGGGATTTTATCAAGGAGAAAGTAAATATTTATACACTCGTACGGGGAATCCAAATACAGATGAACTTGCAGCAGCAGTTGCAAATTTAGAGGGAGCACCTGCAGGAGTTGCAACTTCTTCAGGGTTATCCGCTATTTTGGCCGGCATATTGGCTGTTGTAAAAGCAGGGGATCATGTTGTAGCAACCAATGATATCTATGGCGGTACATACCAATTGCTTTCAGGTGAACTAAAAGACTTTGGTATCGACGTTTCTTTTGTGAATTTTGAAAATGTGGAAGAAATAAAGAAAGCAATCCAACCAAACACAAAACTGATTTACACAGAGTCTGTAACCAATCCGTTATTAAGGGTTGAAAATATTGACCAGCTTGTACAAATTGCTAAAGAAAACAATCTTTATTCAATGATTGATAATACTTTTGCGACACCATATTTATTAAACCCATATGTACAAGGCGTCGATATCGTAGCCCATAGTGCTACGAAATATATTGGCGGCCATAGTGATGTTTCAGCAGGGGTTGTTGTCGGTCATAGCGAATTAATTGCAAAAGCAAGGGCAAAGGTTGTAAATCTTGGACTTAACTTAAGTCCGTTTGAATCTTGGCTTGGAACACGAGGTCTGAAAACATTAAGTCTACGGATGGAACGTCATGTTAAAAATGCACAAAAACTAGCAGATGGTCTAAAAGGCCATAAGGCCGTAAGCAAGGTTTACTATCCTGAATTCGTATCAGAAAAAGGGAATGGGGCTATCGTTACCATCGATATTACCGGTAAATGTGATATTTCAACCTTCTTTAAATCACTTTCATGGGTAAAAATTGTACCAACCTTAGCTGGGGTAGAGACAAGCGTATCTTATCCAGCAGGTACATCCCATCGTAATTTATCTAACGAACTAAGAGAAGAATTGGGCATTACCGAAGGCGTTGTCCGTATCTCAGTAGGGATTGAGGATCCTGAAGATATTCTGGCTGCATTTATCGGTGCGTTGGACAAATCTGTTTTGTAAAATAATAGACAGTATGCGAAAATAGAATAGGTTACTGAAAAAATCCTTA
>JAENZK010000220.1 GCA_016841285.1 Guptibacillus hwajinpoensis
GGGAACGTGCATTAGAACCTGTTATTCCATCTGAAAAGGATTTCCCGTATACAATTCGCCTAGTATCAGAAGTGCTTGAATCAAATGGTTCCACATCACAGGCAAGTATTTGTGGAAGAACACTTGCGATGATGGATGCTGGTGTACCAATAAAAGCGCCTGTAGCCGGAATTGCAATGGGACTTGTTAAATCAGGTGATGACTATACTGTTCTAACTGATATTCAAGGTATGGAAGACCATCTAGGTGATATGGACTTTAAAGTTGCCGGAACAACTAAAGGGGTAACGGCATTACAAATGGATATAAAGATTGATGGGTTATCACGAGAAATCCTTGAAGAAGCCCTCACTCAAGCACAAAAAGGACGCATGCAAATATTAGAACATATGATGAAGACTATTTCTGAGCCAAGAACAGCATTATCTCAATATGCGCCTAAGATTTTAATAATGAATATTAATCCTGATAAAATCCGCGATGTCATTGGACCAAGTGGAAAGCAGATTAATAAAATCATTGAAGAAACTGGCGTAAAAATTGATATTGAGCAAGATGGTACAGTCTTTATCGCTTCACCTAATATGGAGATGAATCAAAAAGCGAAGAAGATCATCGAGGATATTGTTCGTGAGGTTGAAGTTGGCCAAATGTATCTTGGTAAAGTAAAACGAATTGAAAAGTTCGGTGCCTTTGTTGAAATTTTCCAAGGTAAAGATGGACTTGTCCATATTTCTGAATTAGCTGAAGAGCGCGTAGGCAAAGTTGAAGATATAGTTTCGATCGGTGATGAGTTATTAGTAAAAGTTACCGAAATTGATAAACAAGGAAGAGTAAATCTTTCAAGAAAAGCGGTTCTTAAAGAGCAAAGGGAAAAGCAGGAACAATCATAATGGGGAAGAAGCTGAGACTACAGCTTCTTTTTTTATGGGAAAAAATTTTCTCGTTGTCTAGCTCCAGAGCCCAGCGACTCGTAAACTTCGCTCATCTCCCTACGATAAGTCAACATCAACTCACTACGCTCGTTGTGTTTCCTTTATCTCAGTCGAAGCGCTCCAGTTTATACGTCGCTAATCGGGCTCTTCCGCTTTTCGCAGTTCTAACTCTTCGTTTTCATTCATAGTGTTTTATGAAGGGGGACGAGAATAAAATGAATAAGTTGGCTTTGCAATTTGTAGGGTTTGCTTTAATTCTCATCATAACATATGGAGCCATGCAAAACCCATATACTTCCGATTATGTTGTAGCATTAAAACAAACAGCAGTTACAGTTACAAAACAAAAGGATCCTCTTTTTGTAGAGATTGAACAAAAAAAGAATGAGTATGAAATTGCTCCAGAGGATGCTCGTATTGATAGAGTATGGAAAGCCATGCCGGGTTTAAATGGCCTGAAAGTGAATGTAGCAGAATCGTATAATAGAATGAAAAAGGAAGGACAATTTGATCCGGAAAAATTAGTTTTTGATGAAGTGCCACCAAAAGTAACATTAAATGATCTTCCTCCATCACCAATATACAGGGGACATCCTGAAAAACCGATGGTTACTTTTTTAATTAATGTTGCATGGGGAAATGAGTATATCCCATCTATGCTAAAAACATTGGAAAAGCATCATGTCACAGCCACTTTTTTCTTAGATGGCAGCTGGGTTAAAAAATATCCTGAGTTAGCCAAAATGATTGTGGATGCAGGTCATGAAATAGGGAACCATGCCTACTCACACCCGAATATGAAAAATCTATCTGCTGACCAAATTAAAGCGGAAATTGTTAACACAAATGAAGTTATCAAAGCGACAACGGGCATTACACCAAAGTGGTTTGCCCCACCTAGTGGGAGCTACAAAGATGAAGTTGTTAAAATTGCAGCGGAACAAAATATGAAACTCATTATGTGGACTGTTGATACGGTAGATTGGAAAAAGCCAAATCCTGTGGAAATGGTGAATAGAGTGGTAAATAAAGTTTCAGCCGGGGCGATGATTCTAATGCACCCAACATCATCAACCGCGAATGGGTTGGAAAATCTAATCATTAGAATGAAAGAAAAAGAATACCAAATAGGAAATGTGTCAACATTATTAAGTGAAGAACGTGTAAAAAGCAAGAATCAAAGGGAAAATATGAAATAGGTGACATACTTTGGTAATATTGGTATGATGCAATAAGAATAACTTTTGTTAAAGAAGTAACTTTATTCAGCTATTTTTATTCAGCTATTATAGGAGGATTTCGCTTGATTAAAAAGTATACTTGCCAAAATGGTGTCAGAGTCGTACTTGAAAATATCCCAACGGTCCGCTCAGTAGCCATTGGTGTTTGGATTGGAACAGGTTCACGTAATGAAACTAAAGAAATTAATGGGATTTCTCATTTTTTAGAGCATATGATTTTCAAAGGTACAAAAACAAGAACGGCCAAAGATATTGCTGAAAGCTTTGATAGTATCGGCGGTCAAGTCAATGCATTTACATCTAAAGAATATACATGCTATTATGCAAAAGTTTTAGATGAACATTCAGATTTTGCATTAGAAGTATTAGCCGATATGTTTTTTAATTCAACTTTCGATGAAGAGGAATTGAAAAAAGAGAAAAATGTAGTACTTGAAGAAATAAAGATGTATGAAGACACACCAGATGATATCGTTCACGATATTTTAAGCAAAGCAACATTTGGAAACCATCCACTTGCCTATCCAATTTTGGGTACCGAGGAAACTTTGGCAACCTTTACAGGTGATTCACTAAGAAATTACGTTCAAAACCATTATACGCCGGATAATGTTGTGATCTCGATTGCAGGTAATATTAATGAAGCATTTATTAAAGAGGTAGAAAAATATTTCGGTCATTATGAATCGAACCATAGTAGACCTGAATATACACCTCCTTCAATTTTAGATGAAAAAATTGCCAGAAAAAAAGATACGGAACAAGCGCATTTATGCATCGGTTTTAATGGTTTACAGGTTGGCCATGAAGATATTTATTCCTTGATTGTGTTAAACAATGTACTAGGGGGAAGCATGTCCAGTCGGCTTTTCCAAGATGTACGTGAGGCCAGAGGGCTAGCCTATTCCATTTTTAGCTATCATTCTGCCTTCTTAGACAACGGGCTATTAGCCATATATGGAGGAACAGCAAGCAACCAATTAGATATTTTGTTTGAAACAATCCAAGATACGTTAACAACTTTAAAACGGACTGGTATAACGGAAAAAGAGCTAACTAATAGCAAGGAGCAGCTTAAAGGCAGCTTAATGCTCAGCCTTGAAAGCACAAATAGCCGAATGAGCCGCAATGGTAAAAATGAATTATTACTAAAGCGTCATCGCTCGTTAAACGATGTGTTAGAGCAGGTATCAGCCGTTACTTTAGATTCCGTAAACCAATTTGCAGATAAAATCTTTACCGACGAATATTCTGTCGCTTTAATTAGTCCGGAAGGAAAATTGCCAACTAATATGTAACTTTATTCATCTGAAAGTCTCCGACTTCCTTCTGAATAAAGTTAAAGCCTCCGGCGGATGCCTCAGATTTTAGAAGGTAGTTTTTCGATCAAGCTCGAAAAAATCTGGGCACAAATACGCCAAGGCGCATTTGATTATGATATTGAGTGGGGAGGCGTCAAGATGAGACTTAGTGAAATGAATGGGAAAGAAATTATTGATCTAAAAAAAGGCGAACGAATGGGTGTTCTCGGTCAAGCTGATTTGGAAATTGATGAGAATACAGGGCATATTAAGGCCTTTCTCATCCCGACGCTGAAATGGTTTGGGTTCAAGAAAAATGGTACAGAAGTTCGAATTCCATGGAGAAATATAAAGAAGATTGGCAGCGATATGATCATTATCGATTTCAATGATGAATTTTAATTGCTTAGAGGTTGGTCCCTATAGGGACCAGCCTTTTTTTTATTGTCCAGCTCCAGCGCCCAGCGACTCGTAAACTTCGCTCACCTCCCTACGATAAGTCAACATCGACTCTCTTCGTTCGCCGTGTTTCCTTTATCTCAGTCGATGCGCTCCAGTTTAAACGTCGCTAACCGGGCGCTTCCGCTTTTTTTATTCACCTTCCGCTCATGCCATTCATATGATGTTGAAGAACAAGAACTTAGGCTATTCCGATAACGTTATACAGTAGAGTTAAAACCCTACTGTATAACGTTAAGCCTCCGGCGGATGCCTCAGATTTTCAGCGGTAGTTTTTCGAGCAGGCTCGAAAAAATCTGGGCGCAAATACGCCAAGGTGTATTTGATTTTATTTACCCAATAAAGAAGGTGAGCTTGAAATGTTAACAGATTTGCACATTGCTGTTATTGGCGGTGATGCCCGTCAATTAGAGGTCATCCGTAAATTAACAGAATTAGATGCAAAGTTATCTTTAGTTGGTTTTAATCAACTAGATCACGTTTTTTCCGGGTCCTCCAAAAAAGAAATTGATGAGTTAGATTTTTCCGAAATTGATGCCATTATTTTGCCTGTTAAAGGTACTACTTTAACAGGAGAGGTGGAGACCATTTTTTCCAACGAAAAAATAGTTCTAGAGCAAGAAATGCTAAAAAAAACCCCTGAACACTGCATTGTGTTCTCCGGAATAAGCAATCAATATTTAGACGGGATTTGTACTGATTCAAGCCGGAAGCTAATCAAGCTTTTTGAACGAAATGATGTTGCCATTTACAACTCGATCCCCACGGTAGAGGGAACGATTATGATGGCGATTCAACATACGGATATTACGTTACATGGTTCAAATGTTGTTGTGATCGGTTTAGGTAGGGTAGGGATGTCAGTGGCAAGAACCTTCGCCTGTCTAGGTGCAAAAGTGAAAGTAGGCGCCCGAAAATTAGAGGATATTGCGAGAATTACAGAAATGGGATTAAAGCCGTTTTTTACATCGGATTTAATTCATGAGGTTGATCAGGCGGATATTGTTATCAATACGGTACCTTATTTAGTTGTGACAGCAAAGGTCATTTCACAAATGCCGCTTCATACGGTCATTATCGACCTGGCCTCAAAACCGGGAGGAACAGACTTTAGATATGCAGAAAAACGGGGCATAAAAGCATTGTTGGCACCAAGTCTACCCGGTATTGTAGCCCCGAAAACAGCCGGTAAAATTGTGGCTAATGTTATTTCTCAAATACTCACAGAAGAGCTGCAACTAGGAAAGGAGAAATCATAAATGACTCTTAAAGGTAAGCGAGTAGGATTTGGATTAACTGGTTCTCATTGTACGTATGATGCTGTCTTCCCACAAATCGAAAAACTAATTCAAGCAGGGGCAGATGTTAGACCAGTCGTTACCCATACCGTGAAAAGTACAACAACAAGATTTGGAAAAGGGGAGGAATGGTTAGCCAGACTGGAGGAATTAACCGGTAACCAAATTATCACAACGATTGTGGAAGCTGAACCGTTAGGACCTAAAATGCCTTTAGATTGTATGGTCATCGCTCCTTTAACAGGTAATTCAATGAGCAAATTTGCCAACGCTTTAACCGATTCTCCTGTATTAATGGCAGCGAAAGCCACATTAAGAAATCTTAATCCAGTTGTTTTGGGCATTTCGACCAATGATGCTTTAGGATTAAACGGTATGAATTTAATGAAATTAATGGCAACTAAAAATATATATTTTATTCCTTTTGGTCAGGATGACCCAATTAAGAAGCCAAATTCAATTGTTGCGAGAATGGATGCATTGGTTGACACGGTGGAGGCAGCCATTCAAGGGCGACAATTTCAACCGGTATTAATAGAAAGATATCGTGATGGAGAATAGTCCGATTTTCTGTTAATATTAAAGTTGTCATAAAAGTTCTTTCCTTCATGACGGAATATGATACAATAATCTTTATAATTTTAAATTTCAAACAAATAGTTCTATTAACTAATTGTAATAGAGGGAAGGGGAATTAAGAATGGAAAATGTAAAAGGATATCATGTAGCAGTAGTTGGAGCAACAGGAGCAGTAGGGGAGAAAATGTTATCTACATTAGAGAAAAGAAACTTCCCAATTTCAAAACTAACATTACTATCTTCAGAGCGTTCAGCAGGCAAAAAGCTTTTATTCAAAGGTGAAGAGCATGTTGTTCAGGTTGCTAAGCCTGAAAGCTTTGAAGGTGTTGATATTGCATTATTTAGTGCTGGAGGATCAGTTTCAAAACAATTGGCACCAGAAGCAGCTAAAAGAGGTGCGATTTGTGTGGATAACACAAGTGCATTCCGTATGGACCCAGAGGTTCCATTAGTAGTACCAGAAGTGAATGAGGCTGATCTTCATGGGCACAAAGGGATTATTGCTAATCCAAACTGCTCAACAATCCAAATGGTTGTGGCATTAGAACCAATTAGAAAAGCATTTGGCCTTAATAAAGTTATTGTTTCAACTTACCAAGCAGTATCTGGCGCAGGTGCAATGGCAATTAAAGAAATGAAAGACCAATCTCAAGCTGTATTGAACGGTGAAGAGTTTACACCGGAAATTTTACCATGTGGGGCTGATAAGAAGCATTATCAAATTGCTTTTAATGCGGTTCCACAAATTGATAAATTCACAGAAAATGGCTATACATTTGAAGAAATGAAAATGATTAATGAAACAAAGAAAATCATGCATATGCCAGAATTATCTGTTGCGGCAACTTGTGTTAGAATCCCGGTCGAATATGGACATTCAGAGTCAGTTTACATTGAAGTAGATAAAGAAGGCGTTACTGTCCAAGAAATGAAGGATCTTTTAGCATCTGCTGAAGGCATTATTTTAGAAGATCAGCCGGATGAGCAAGTTTACCCAATGGCTTCTACTGCTGCTGGTAAATTAGACACATTCGTTGGCCGTATTCGTAAAGACTTAGATAATGACAAAGGATTCCATATGTGGATTGTGTCTGATAATTTATTAAAAGGCGCTGCGTGGAATTCAGTTCAAATTGCAGAGCGCTTGATTTCATTAGGAATTATTAAATAACTAACTAGATACTAACAACTTAGAAGAGGTGTCTTCATGAAAATCATCGTCCAGAAATTTGGTGGAACATCAGTAAAGGACGAAGATAGCAGGCTTCGTGCCAAGTCACATATTGTTAATGCTTTGAATGAGGAATATAAGGTTGTTGTTGTCGTATCAGCTATGGGGAGAAAAGGTGACCCTTATGCAACAGATACACTTCAAAGCCTAGTAAATCTATCAAAGCTGAGTAATCGTGAACATGATTTATTACTTTCATGTGGCGAAACGATATCTGCCATTGTTTTTTCAAATATGCTGAATTCACATGGAATACCTGCCATATCCTTAACAGGTGCACAGGCGGGTTTTCATACGAACGATGAACATACAAATGCAAAAATTCTAGAAATGAAATGTGAACGTGTTTTGGAAGAACTTGAAACCCATGATGTTGTCGTAGTTGCTGGTTTCCAAGGAATTTCAAAAAGTGGTGAAATTACAACCCTCGGAAGAGGCGGCAGCGATACATCTGCTGCAGCATTGGGCGCAGCTCTAAATGCTACGTTTATTGATATTTTTACCGATGTAGAGGGTGTAATGACCGCTGATCCGCGAATTGTAGATGGAGCACGTCCATTAACAGTTATGACCTATAATGAGATATGTAATTTAGCACACCAAGGTGCAAAGGTGATCCACCCGCGTGCAGTCGAAATAGCCATGCAGGCTAAGGTTCCGCTTCGAGTTCGTTCGACCTATTCGGACGGAACAGGAACGCTAGTGACCTCGGCTGTTGAGAATAAAAAAGGCGGCGATATTCACGATCGAGTTGTGACTGGAATTGCTCACGTGCCGAATGTTACGCAATTAACTGTAACATCGATTGAAGTACATTATAAT
>JAENZK010000221.1 GCA_016841285.1 Guptibacillus hwajinpoensis
ACTTGGAGGCATTGCAATTTACCACCTTTTTATCCGATTACTTTAGGGTTTAGTGTAAGAAGTGAAAAGGAAAATTATTCTTGGGCTTAGTGTGCAATAGTTGTAGAAACGATAGCCTTGTTCAGCTATCGCCCCCTTTAGTTGAAGAAAGTACCGCCAATTTAATCCATCCAATAAAAAAAAGCATC
This sequence comes from Guptibacillus hwajinpoensis, assembly GCA_016841285.1. Classification (GTDB taxonomy): domain Bacteria; phylum Bacillota; class Bacilli; order Bacillales; family Bacillaceae_J; genus Schinkia. The sequence goes on from JAENZK010000221.1 coordinate 189, forward strand.
GAACACTTTATATTGTCTCGGATCTGTAAAGGTTGGAATTTTTGTTGTAAACGTGAGTAGTTGGGATAAATACTCTTTAAAAATACCATAACCTGCATTTTTCAATTTCAGTTTAATTTCCCGAAACTCCAACTCATTGGTAATGACCCTATAAAAACAATAAACATCTATTTTCGATTACTTTTTTAGAGTTAAAAAAGTTTACTAAACTTGCTGGTAAAACAACAAGAAAAATGGATAATATGCAACGAATTGTTATAAAAAAGTAGTCCGTTTTGGAGTGTATTTTAAATAAATTGTACTCCAAAATGGAACTACTTACCTATTTAAACAATCGCTTTTTTCAACTATCTAAGTATCTTATCATGCCCTTTTATCCTTTTATGTTTTACTTGTGAAAGACGAACTATATATAAGGTACACCCTAACACCAACCAAATCCCTCCTGTTAAAAATCCGGACTTACCTACTGGTAATAACAATACAATACAGATGAATAAGGCTGTAATCGGTAACAAGGGATAAAGTGGTGCTTTAAATTGTTGATTACGAGCAATATCTGTTGTTTTCTTTCTTGAAATAAAAAATGCCACTAACGTAAAAATAAAAGTGATGATATATAAAAAGCCTGTGGCAGATACAGCTATATTTATAGAACTATTAATAGTAAATAAGATTTGAATACAAACTCCCAGTATAATAGCCCATACAGGAGTATTAAATTTGGGATGAATGCGGGAAAATCTCCGAGGTAATAATCCATTCCGTGCCATCGCAAATGCCGTTCTTGAAATGCATAGTATAAAAGCATTCGCTGTAGCAGGTAAAGCGATAACAATGACTATATTAATTAATAATGGACCGATGCCTCCTAAAATTTGTTCACTCGCAAGAAATACTGGTGTTATAGATGCTCCAAGCTCCGTCCATGGTACGACTCCTACAGAGACGAACAATAAGCCAATATACAACAACATGACAATCAAAATTGATGAAATAATAGAAATAGGAATTGTCCTTGTAGGATTTTTGATTTCTTCTGCAGAAGCAACAATTCCGTCCCAGCCTACCATTGATAAAAAGCCAACTAAAGCTGCTGCAAGGATCCCTTCGATGCCTGTAGGCGCAAATGGCACAAATAAAGTGTAATCTACATGGCTAAAGCCAACCGCAAAAAAGGATAACAGCAGGATAATTTCAATCAATACAATAAATATTTGAACTTTACCACTCCATTGAACTCCAATTATATTCAGTAACCCCAAAAAGATTAATAAAACGATGGCACTTACTATTGGTGGTACCCCAGTTAAAGCGTGAAAATAGTGTCCAAATCCTTGTGCAACGAAACTGCTGGCAGCTAACCACGCTCCCCAATAAGCCCAGCCAATGACAGTTCCCAGTAAAGGTCCCATTGTTTCACGAACAAATTCATAGGAGCCACCTGCTCTCGGATATCTAGAAGACAATTCTGCATAACAAAGACCCAAAAGAATTTCTAAAATGGCAGCTAGTACGAAAGAAACAGTAGCTGCGGGGCCTGCCTTATCAGCTGCAACCCCACTTAAAACAAATATTCCTGCTCCCACCATAGCACCGATACCAATGGATGTAGAAGCCCGAATTCCAAGAGTTCGAGTTAATTCCAATTTATGCACCTACCTTAAAAGGGACAGATTACCTGCCAACTTGTTAATCTTTTTACGGTCACCGTATAAAGCAATACCTAGATAATCTAGATCTTCACTTGTATAGGCGGCTATTTTTTGAGTGTATTCTTCATAAGTTTTAGTTGTTTGTGCAGCGTTAGAAAAATCAACCACAAGCAAATCTTGAAATGCTTCAGTAGATACTTTCTTTTTTAACACCGGTAAGTTTTCCTTTGTAGATTTTAAAATGGGAAGAGGAATTGTTGTAATCCCGGTATGTATTTCACCTGAACCATCCACTACATCAGGACCAATAAGTCCTTCAACTCTTTTTCCTATGGTAAGGGCCAGAACGGCTGCAGTATTTGCTAATAAACCTAATGGTAGTTCAGAATCAATAATTAAAACACATTTTGTCTCATTACTTTGTTGGCTCATTTGTATTCCTCCAATTATTTAAATGAATCATTTTTTGATGTGTTAAAATTACCATGATAAAATGGTCTGAAGAAGTACCACTTATGCAAATATTTTGTGGTACCAATTTAAAAGGAGATATAAAAATGGCATGGTTAACAATTGATCGGTCACTCCAAATACCATTGATACGACAAATCTATAAACAATTAAGAACAAAAATTTTAAATGGTGAGCTTTCGGCAGGATATCGTCTTCCTTCTACTCGGTCTTTAGCAGAAGATCTGGAAGTTTCCCGGAATGTTGTTTTGGAAGCATATGATCAATTACTTGCAGAAGGTTATTTAGAAGGTCAGCAAGGGGCAGGAACGTTTGTAGCTGAAGGTGCTTATTTAAAAAAGAAAGATAAGATTGCCACTTTTATAAAGGATGATAGTACATCAAAGAAAAATAATAATAACATCATTGATTTTCGTTCAGGCATCCCAGCATTAGATCTTTTTCCCAGAAAACAATGGGGGCAACTAGCTAAAAGTGTAAGTATTGAAACGGACCATTCCTTGTTTGGATATGACTCACCAGAAGGACGAATAGAGTTAAGAAGTGTTTTATCAGACTATTTACTTCGAACAAGAGGTGTGGAATGTCACCCAGACCAATTAGTGATTACAACTGGAGCTACTCAAGCATTGACGTTAATTGCTAAATTACTCATTTCACTGAATGACAAAGTAATAATTGAAGATCCGATTACACATGAAATCCAAACAATCTTTCAATCTTATGGGGCCTCACTTCTTCCTATTAGAGTTGATAAAAATGGAATGGATACAAGCCAATTTCCACACGGTATTAAGACAGCTTTTATATTTGTCACACCATCCCATCAATTTCCAATGGGAGGCACTTTACCGATTCAAAGAAGGATTCAATTGATTGAGTACGCAAGAAAAATGGACAGTTATATTGTAGAGGATGATTATGACAGTGAATTTCGGTACGAAGGTCCACCTGTCAGTTCATTGCAGGGGCTAGAACCCGAACGAACTATCTATATAGGCACATTTAGTAAAATACTATCTCCCGCATTACGTCTAGGTTACTTGATTCTTCCCCCAACATTAATCAAACGTTGCCGTGAGCTTAAACATTTTAGTGACTTGCATACACCTTCTTTGGAACAACTTACGCTTTCCCTCTTTATCAGGGAAGGATTTTTGGAAAAACATATTTTTCGTATGAAGAAAGTTTATCGAAAAAGAAGAGATTTTCTGAAAGAGCAGCTTTATAACGAATTTGGGGATAAAGTTAAGATACATGGTGATTCAACTGGATTACACTTAATTGCTGAATTTGATGGGATTCATTTTACGGATATTCTCCTATCGAAAATACATGATGATGGCATTAAAGTGTATCCTGTTGAATCCCATACCATTAACAAAGGATTATATTCAAACCATATCATATTAGGCTTTGGAAATTTAGATGAAGTTAAAATAGCAAACGGTGTGGCAAAATTTAAAAAATCTTTACTAACAAAATAATATAAAACGACTCGGGAGATTCGAGTCGTTTTCTGTTTGGATTCCGTTAACTTTACTAAAGCCCCCGTTAATTGAAGAATGAAATAAAATAGTATAAAGAGCGAATAAACAATAATCCCATCTTGATGAATTAAAAATTATTTCTTGAAAAGCAAATACGAAGAAGTTAGTATCAAAAAGAGGATTGAAATAGGCGGAGAAATATGCAGTAAAATTTGAGAAATATATAATATCACAGAAGTCACTATCCAAAGTTTAGGATGTCTTTTTTCTTTTTTAAAAAGATAATAAACAAACGATGTTATGTAAGTGTTTAACACAACATGGAAAAACAAAATAGCAAATATAGATAATTGGCTACCGAAATGGAATAAAGCAACAAACAAACATACGCAAAACAAGAAAATTCCTAAAAAAATGTAAACGATAAGAAGTCCTAAAATTTCTTTAAATATTTTCATAACAAACCACTTCTTTCATGATCATACATTATCATATTTAATAATATTTAACTGGACTAATCGGTTTTATGAATATAGCATTCTCCATTTACCATTAATATCCTTTTCTATTTCTGTAAATTAATTTAATCATTAGAAAAAAGGGCTCCAATACTATAAAACGCAATCGGTGTTTATATATACTTTTGCTCGACTAAACTGTCCTTTACCCAATAAAACAAGGCACTAATCCTTATTGGATCAATGCCTGCCATTTTTTTAGTAAAGCCCCCTTTAGTGCAATAATTTTACTACTATTAATAAATAATAAAACTCTATTGCTTTATGTCCTCATCATTTTCAATTATTGCTAAAAAACTCTTAGTTTTACTTTTACTCTTGTACTGATCATATTTTTTAAAAATAAAATGAGTGGCAAATACACACAAAAAGTAATCAATAACAGCAAAATCGAGAGGCATAGTATTACTAAGTAGTAAAAACCACAATGTAGAAAAACCAAACAGTCTTAACAAATACCATGTACCATTATCTGTGCCGTTCATATGTAAACATCTCCCCCTTATACACTTCAGACAATACACGCGTAAATTTTAACATAAGACCCTATTTAATAATCTTAATTTTCAAAAATAACTGACCGAAGAAAAAGAACCACTAAATGACAGACGAACGCCTACTTCAACTATCGCACCCGTTTGTTTAAGTACATTTTTTCACAAACTTAATTCAACGGTCCTGATAAATTAATGAATTTCCCAGTATAAGCATCCATAATAATAGTTGGTTGAGTACCATTATATTTTATTGTTACTTCCCATTGTTTTTTGTTTGTCAATTCATTCCAAAAACCATTTTTTGGCTTTAATGATGTATTAATATTCCCCGATGGAATTTCCTTTAAATCTATATAAGAAATAGAGTTCTTCCATTCTTTTGGTGGATGTTGCAAGTATTCCTCTGCTTGGATAATAGCTTCTCCTGTGCTCATAATTGGTGACTGATATTGGTATAAGAAAATCATTGTAATAATAACAACTAATCCGAATAAAAATTTTTTCAACTGATTCCCACCTTACGATACTCAACATTCATTAGAAAGTTATCTTTTAACATACTTTCTTCTCTAACACTCCATAATCCTTCTTACACAAACCTGCTCCGTTAGTAAAAAAGCGTCTCCACCTATTGTAGAAACGCCCCCGTTAGCTGATCAAGCTAACATAATAGTTGTTTACGCACTTTTTATAGCTTTGATTAAGTCCTCAAAATCATTAAATTCCTCGCTAACAACAAAAAAGTTTTCATGAGAACAACCTGCAAGCCAAACATCATCTCCACTAAAAAACATTAAATCTTCTGGTAGATATGGTGAAATCCACTCAAATAATGAATTGCTTTTCGTTTGTAAAAAATGCTTCGTTTGTTCATTTAACTCATAATAAAATACATACGCTGTTGCTTCTAAAAGTTCAGTTACTTCCCATTCTAATTGTTCTTTCCTTTCAATAAATGAACCTTGAATATCTTTAACTAATTTGTTATGGTATCTCATTGCCACTTTCTCGTCCGCCATCATATCTCTTCTTTTGACAAATGCAAACTTATCACATTTTTTCATAGCTAAATCTATTAACGAACGATAATTCTCGCCTTTTATATCTTTATTGTTTATTACTATCATCTTTTATTCCCCTTCCAAAAAATTGAGACTATTGTTTTAGCGGTTCTTTCACCATCAAAATACAGTTAATTGTTCAACAACCCTACCTTTAGCTTAATATTCTGCCTATTTAGTTTTCTTTTCGATACACTTGGAAATAATTCCTCTAAAACAGATAAATTGGAGGGATTGTCTTTGATATTATCAAAAGCATGGGACTGTTACGAGGCAGATAAACGAATTGAAGGATTCTCACTACAAACTTTGAAAGCATACAAACTTCAGACAAATCTATTAATCCGCCATTTTAGTGATGTAAAAATTGATTCATTTACCACTGAGCAAATTAAAGAGTACTTAGCTATTTCAAGTAAAAATTTAAAACCTTCAAGTCTTGCACATCGGATTCGATCAATAAAGTCATTGTTTCGGTGGGCTCATGAAGAGGGGCATATACTAAAAAATCCAGCAAGGAAAATAAAGGAGCCTAAAGTTGGGAAAAGAATACCAAAGTTCTTAACCGAAAGAGAAATCGAGCACTTACGCGAAGCTTGCCACACTCCAATGGAAAAGGCTCTATTTGAATTTATGTTCTCTACTGGTTGTCGCATTGGAGAAATTGTTTCTTTAGAAAAGAATAGTATTAATTGGTCGAATAGTTCAGCAATCGTGAGGGGAAAAGGCGATAAAGAACGTGAAGTTTATTTTAATATTCGCTGTGAGATTTGGCTTAAAAGATACATAGACGCAAGAGAAGACAAAGATCCAGCCATTTTTGTTACAGAACGCTTTCCTCATAGAATGAGTATTGCCCAAATGAGATATATCATAAAGCGAATATCAAGTCGTGCTGGCATTAACAAAGAAATTCATCCCCATCAGCTCCGCCATAGCTATGCCACTCACTTGTTAAACAACGGAGCACCAATTGATGTAATACAAAGTCTTATGGGGCATGAAAAGAGTGAAACCACAAGAATTTATGCTCAATTAAGCGGTAAACTTAGACAGGAGTTCTATCAGAAATACTTTTAATTGGTGCCAGAGCAACGCTTTTGCCGTTGCTCTTCTAAATTAATGCCCCCGTTCGTTTTATAAGAACTCTTTAATTGTTCATAATAAGAGCAACATTAATTGGAGGATTCTTATGAAAAAAAGTCTTTTAATATTGATTGCCTGCGTAACTCTTTTCTCTTGTTCTCCCGTTCAAGCCGAAACCGTAACTAAAAATGATGTACAGTTGCGTGATGATATTATCCTCAATTTTCTATTTCTACCCATCGACAAAGCAATCGAAAAACATTTCGGCAAACGGAAACAGTTTTATTGTCAACGGATTCTCCAAATCAAAAAGATAGAACCATACGAAACCTACCGTTACTTTAATGTCACTGTGCAACTAACAACATTTGAAGGTGCTCACGATTTCCCATATGATTTAGTTACTATTACTTTTAGTAACAAATATAGTATGGAGTGGCGGGCTATTGAAGTTAAAAGTAAAAGGTTAAAGCCAAACGAAGTAACTGAGTGCACACATCCTTTATAAAAGGGTGTCTTTTTGCTGTTGAACGTTGGGATTTATCCATTTTTGTAAAGTAATTCAACCAAAGCCCCCATTACTTTAAGAAGCAATTTCATTTATTTTTCATTGTTTTCAAATTCAATCGCACTTGAAATTAAACTAACATCTTCTTTTCCTTTAAAGTAATCTTTAAGTTTCTCAACAGATTTATTATCTATTTTGAACGTTCCATTTGAATCTGGAAAAAGTCGTTGAATATATCCTTCATCATTCTCAGTTACCCAAAGGTGATAATTTTTGTATTTATTATCCTCTAATCCAATTGAAAATGATAGTAAAGGTTTTGTTATAATAACCTTTCCATCTAATTCTTGGGCATTGTTAACTGTATCAAC
>JAENZK010000222.1 GCA_016841285.1 Guptibacillus hwajinpoensis
AGAGATTCCTTGGATCAAGCGTATACAGCTCATGAGTTTCAAAAAGCACAACAAATCATTGATCAAAACACAATAGGATTTTTTAAAGAAGCAACTGAAGATGAATTAAATTTGTATAAGTATTTTTATAATGAAGAAGTCTCTATTTCCCAAGTCCGGAATCAAGGAATGGATGTCAATTTGGTAGACCTGTCACCGCATTATGCTGTAGTTGAATTGACAGGAGCACAATACGACCATACCTTTAAGAAAGGATCCTTACAATCCTATTTATTAGGTGATGTGAGTGGCACTCTTTTCCTCCGTAAAATGGCGGATGGTACTTGGAAGATCTATAATCAATATTATGTAGATGAAACGTATACTGAAACATTAGAACAAAGAGAGATGTAAGTGAGCCGCAGGGTCGGGAACTTCGGCTCATTCCTGAAAAACCCACTAGAGCCTAGTGGGTTTTTCACAATTTCTTGGGACTCAGGGTCGGGTTCTGTGTCCCAATCTTATATTCTAGCGGGATTGTTCTTCTTATTTAAAAGGCCAAAACAATGGTACTAATAATACGCAAATAATTAATTGAATGATTAGAAATGGAGCCCCGCATTTTAAATAATCAATAAATTTATAGTTACCAGGTCCGTAGATCATTGTGTTAGGTGGTGTACCAATTGGTGAAGCATAAGCAGCAGAAGCACCGATACATATTGTCATTAAGATTGCTCGTGGATCTACGCCCATACTATTCGCAATAACAAGACCAATAGGAGCCATTAATGCTGCGGCAGCTGTATTTGACATTATTGATGTTAAGAAAGCTGTAATTATAAACAATATAGCAGTTAATACATATGGTCCTGCCCCTGAGCCAATAGATCCCATAACGGCATCAGCAATCATTTTGGCTGCCCCAGTTTCTGCTAATGCGGTTGCCATTGGCATCATCGCTGCTACTAAAATAATAGTAGACATATCTAATGATCTGTAGGCTTGTTTTTCTGTCATTGTACGTGTTAAGACAATCAATAACGCACCCATGATTGAAACAATATGCAATGGAATTCCAATTTGTTTTTCAAAAACCATAAAAATGACGGTAACAACTAATATAGCAACTGCAATAAATTGTTTAACGGGGTTTTCTTTAGGACCCTCTCCAGCTACTAATGAGATAGCTGACTCCTTCTTTGCCTGATTTTCATCCTCGATAACATTTTCTCTAGATGGAATTAGCTTATAACCTATTGTCATCATATAAATAATTCCGATAATAGTTAAAGGGATTCCAACTTTAGCAAATTCGAAAAATCCAAAAGCTAGTACACCTTCGTTTTGCATAACTCCTTGTACTGCGAGATTACCATTGGTACCTACAAGTGTAATCATTCCCCCTAGGGCTGTTGCATAAGCTAATGGCATCAACAGCTTAGCACGTGAAAATCCAACACTATCTGCAATAAGGATAACGATAGGCATCATGACCGCTGTCGTACTAGTATTAGATAAAAATGCTGAAAGTACTGCTCCTATAATCATAACGGCTAATAAAAGTTGTTTTTCAGTTTTAGCAAATTTTGTTATAAGATTACCGATCTTCTTTGCTACTCCAGTTTCAAATAAAGCTGCTCCAATTACAAACATACCTGTTATAAGAATTACAATGTTATTAGTAAAACCTGAAAAAACTGTCGCTGTATCAATTACTCCCGTTAGATATAAGAGAAATGTAACTAATAAAGCTGTTGCGGCAACAGGAATAATTTCTGTTACAAAAAGAATTGCTGCTAAAATCAATATAAGAAGCGTTATAGTTGCTGCGGACATTAATTCTCCTCCTTAGTTTGGTTGTATAGTAATTCCTAAATTAGGAAAGCGTATTCAGGAATTGTTTTTATTCAGAGGAAGGACCTAATTCCTTCCCCAATTTTTTAAAACAAAGAAAAGATCATCTAATTAAATAGGTTGAGTTACTTTATTATTAGTATTCCCTTTTAATATAGGGGACCATTTTTCTTCAACCCGTTCAACAAATTCATGACATAATCCAATATAATTTCTTGGATGTAAATGATCTCTTACTTCTTGCTCACTCATATGAGCCATAATTTCTTGATCCTCTAATGTAACATCTAGTAATGGTCTATTTTCTTCAAATGCCTGCATGGAAACTTTGTAAATCATATCATGAGCGTTTTGACGACCAACATATTTTCCAAGAGTTAACATGAGGTTTTCTGATACAATTAATCCTTGAAGTAAATTGAGATTTCTCTCCATATTGTCTTTGTGGACAATCCATCTACCTAAAATCGTTTGCATTTGATCAATTCCGCCGCTTGTAAGCATACAGATTTGTGGGATATAGGACCATTCAGTTGTCCAGAAAGTCATATCTCTTTCGTGCTCTTGAATCATGCCGTCAAATCCTAAGGAAGCATTTCTTTGAACAAGACGAGTTAAACCAACTACATATTCACAAATCATGGGGTTCCGTTTATGTGGCATCGTACTGCTTCCCACTTGACCAATTTTAAATCCTTCTTCAATTTCACAAATCTCAGACTTTTGAAGGTTAATGATTTCGTTGGCTATTTTACCAATTGTTCCAGAGATCATCGCAATTATACTTGCAAACTCTGCAAAACCATCTCTTTGTACATGCCATGTAATCGTTGGTTGATAGAGTCCCAGGTTTTTGCAATAAAGTTCTTGTACAGCCAATCCGTGCTCGCTAATAGAAGCAAGAGTACCTGCCGCACCGCTAAATGAACCATATAGATAGCGTTTTTTGCCTTCTTCTAATCGTTCCATATGTTTGCCAATTTCGTCTGCCCAAATTGCAATTTTATAGCCTAAAGTTACTGGTAAAGCATGTTGTCCATGGGTTCTACCTGGCATCACCGTATCTTTGTGTTCCTGAGCTAAACTTAATAAAGTATCTAAGAAGTTACGTAGTTGAGATAATAGCACTTCCTGTGCTTCTTTAATTTGTAAAACAACCGCCGTATCCATAATATCCTGTGTAGTTGCACCCCAGTGAATATACTGACCAGCCGTACCACCCACTACTTTTGTAAATTCACGAATCTGAACAATTAACGGGTGAGTCGTATCGACAATCCCTTCGCGAATCGTTTTCATATCAATACTTTCCCAATTTGCTTTTTTGGCAATTTCATCAGCAGCTTCTTGAGGAACAATCCCGATTTCTGCTTCAGCTTGTGCCAATGCTACCCATGAATCTAGCCATTTTTGTAATAGCGACTCGTCGGAAAATACCTTTCTCATTTCTTCTGTTACATAAATCCCCCTGTACAATTCTGAATCCAATACACTCGATGCCATATATATTCCTCCTATTTTTTAGTCATAGTGTAACCGTATTCATTATCACAATTTAGAAAACGTTTGCCTTGATGAAATAAAGATAATTAAAGACAAACGTTTTACTATTTGATATTTTTAAGAATAATAGTTGGTTAATAAATTGTCAATATGTTTTAAAATATTTTGAAAATCCAATGAGATAAGTTAAAGAGGTATCTAAATAACGGTTAATACTAGATAAAATAATGTATAATAGCAGTATATCGGGGTTGTAAGAGTTTGGTTATAAGCAAAAGGGGATTGTTAAAGTGGCAACATTAAAAGAAGTAGCAAAATTGGCTGGTGTAGATTATTCCACAGTTTCAAGGGTGATTAATAATGACCCTTCTCTGAGTATAAAAAAGGATACTAGGGAACGTATACTTAAAGCTATTGAAGAATTAAATTATCGCCCTAACCTAGCGGCAAGAAATTTAAAAAATAGGGAAACGAAAATTATTGGATTGGCTATTACTAATTTTTTTAACCCTGTAATAGCTAATATCATCCACGGGGCAGAATTACGAGCGAACAGTGAGGGGTACAACCTTCTTGTTTATAGTGAAGAACAGAGTACAACTAAAATTATTAATTCTTTAATTGATAGGCACATTGATGGTCTATTAATTTCAAGTTCCAATTTTGATGACAAGGATATCTTAAAATTAAAGGACAAAAACTTACCATCAGTATCCGTTAATCGAAAAGTACTGGGAATGAATAATTTTGTTGCAGTAGATGATATCGAAGGAGCAAAATTAGGGGTAAAGCATTTGATTGATTTTGGTCATGAAAAAATAGCTAATATCTCAGGGCCGTTGTATACAACAACAGGTTTAGAGAGATTACAGGGATATAGAATTGCAATAAATGAAGGGGATATAGAATTTGTTTCTGAGTATATTCAAGAAAGTGACTTTACAATACAGGGTGGTTATGACGCTATGATAAAACTTTTAGCATTACCTGAGCCACCTACTGCTGTATTTGCTTCAAGTATTTTGATTGCACTGGGAGCGATGAAGGCCATACATGAAAAAGGTTTATCGATACCGAATGATATATCCATTGTTGGGTTTCATGATGTATATTTTGCAGATGCGATATTTCCGGCGCTTACTACAGTTAAAATGCCACTTGAGGAAATGGGTGGTCGTGCCATTATGAAATTAATTGACATAATACGAAAAAAAGACAATGGTGAGGGAATTATAGTTCCAGGTGGAACTATAATAAGTAGAGAGAGTGTAAAAAGATTATCATAATAATTAATGCCTGTTAACAGCTCTGGTATTCTTAGCGCTGTTAGCAGGTATTTTTCTTAGGGTATTAAAAGTATTTATCATTTACGCGATGTAAAAAGTTAGTAGTTTGTTAAGTTACTAATGACACAAAGTATTCAATTAATTAAGTTGAAACCTGATTGACTGGGAAAAGCAAACATAATAATCTATGAGTAGACAAACGTTTGACTTAGATAAAATAAGTTGTTGAAAAATAAAGATGTGTTTATTTGGATGAAAGTAAATATTTTTAAGCAATAAAAAACAAACGTTTGTTTATCTAAAAGTACCACTAATAAATAGTTGGTGTAAGTAATACGATTTACTATGTTTTGAGAACTGTGATTTTAATTTTAGGAGGAATTTAAAATGGCTTCAAGTGTATTGGATTCAGAATTGTACAGAGGGATTTACACAACAGAGGAAATGAATAAGGTGTTTTCAGATGAGTCACTATTACAAAAATGGCTTGATTCTTGGGTAGCACTAGCACAGGCTGAAGCAGAAATTGGGATTGTTCCTCAGGAAGCTGCCGATGAGATTGCCAAAAAGGCAAATTGGGAAAGTATTGATATGAAAGTCATTCGTGAAGGAATTGTCGATACGACTCACCCATTAATCGTCCAGATTCGTGAATTTACAAAAGTAGTAGGTGGTACGGCTGGTCAATATATTCACTGGGGTGCAACCACTCAGGATATTATGGATACGGCTGTTGTTTTACAAGTAAAAGAAGCGCAAGAAATATTATTATCACAATTACGTAACTTCTTAGATACTTTATTAAGTTTAGCTCAGGAACACAAAGATACGGTGATGCCTGGTAGAACCCATGGACAACATGCTTTACCAGTAACATTAGGTTATAAAATTGCAATTTGGGCAGATGAAATTGGTAAACATATTGAACGATTAGAAGAAGGAAAAAAACGCTATTTATATGGCTCATTTAGTGGAGCTGCTGGTACGCTTGCTTCTATTAGTGAACAGGGGCTAGAGGTACAAGAGCTTTATTGTAAAAACTTAGGACTTTACCAGCCAACAATTACTTGGCATGTACAAAGAGACGGCTTTGCTGAATTTGCTAGTATTATTGCGATGATTTCTGGAACAATTGGTAAAATCGCCAACGAAATTATTAACCTTCAAAAGTCTGAGATTTGTGAAATTGAAGAAGGATTTAAAATTGGTCAAGTGGGAAGCAGTACGATGCCACATAAACGGAACCCCATGATTTGTGAATATGTAGTTGGTTTAACTCGTCTTGTTCAAAGAAATGCTTCCTTAGGATTTGACGGCATGATTCAAGAGCACGAAAGAGATATGACTTTCTGGACAACTGAATGGTCCTATATCCCACAAATCTGTATGCTTACAAGCGGCGGAATTGATCAAATGCAAACGATTTTAGGTAGATGGATTATTCACAAAGAAAATATGGAAAGAAATCTATATTTATTAAAAGGTTTAATTGTTTCAGAAAACCTCATGTTAACTCTTGGAAAATATGTTGGTCGTCAAAATGCTCATGATATGATTTACAAAGTTTCCATGCAGGCATTTGAAGAAAACAGACCATTGCTAGATGTTACATTAGAAGATCAAGAAATTATGGCTCATATGAGCGAACAAGAGGTAAGAGATCACTTAGATCCTAAGAATTATGTAGGATTATGCCAAGAATTCGTTGAACGTGTAGAGGATAAGTGGAGATCTACCGTCACTGTAGGCCCAGCAATAGAATTAGCATCAGTTAATAATTAACTTGCTCAATATTGAACAAATGATTTTTAAGAATTTTCGAGAAAACACAGAAATAGAGTTACGATAGTAAATCACCGTTGTCGCTATCAAAGTGTTTTCTCGGTTTCTATTTTCACTTTTTTTCGTGGTGGGAAAAAAGTGAATGTAACAACAAATACAATTTATTAAAAATATTATAAACAAATTATTATAGTTTGGAAAGTGCTTTGTTTGAAAAGTAATGAAGTTAAATTTCATTAAAATGGAATGGGTGAGTAACTATGGGCCTTGCTCTAAAAAGGGAATCAATCATAAAGCATTCAAAAAATGTGACGCCGCAGGCAGACAATAAAAATGGAGTTAAAATAATTCCATTATTAATATCTGTTGGAGTTGGATTAATTATTTGGTTTTTACCAACTCCATCTGGATTAGAGTCAGTAGCTTGGCATCTTTTTGCAATATTTTTAGCAACAATTATAGCTTTAATCATTAAACCACTTCCAATGGGGTCTGTCGCCTTTTTGTCGATTACGACTTTAGTCCTAACAGGAACATTGGAATTAAAAGAGGCATTATCTGGATTTTCAAATTCAACTATTTGGTTAATAGTATCTGCGTTTTTTATTTCAAGAGGTTTTATTAAAACAGGACTTGGAAATAGAATCTCTTATCTTTTTGTACGTCAGTTTGGTAAAAAAACGTTAGGATTATCCTATTCTTTATTAGCTAGTTACTTAATATTAGCACCGGCCATGCCAAGTACCACTGCACGTTCTGGGGGTATAGTCTTCCCAATCATTAGGTCTTTATCAGATACTTTTGGATCTAAAGTTGAAGATGGTACTGAACGGAAAATGGGCGCATTTCTTACTACAGTCGCTTTTCAGGTGAGTGCAATAACTTCTGCTATGTTCTTAACTGCAATGGCGGGTAACCCGCTAATAGTGTCATTTGCTAAGGATATCATTGGGGTTGAGATTACTTGGATGGGTTGGTTTACTGCAGCTGTAGTTCCAGGAGTAGCAAGTTTAATTTTAATTCCATTGCTTATTTACAAAATATATCCACCTGAAGTAAAAGAAACACCAGAAGCGCGTGATATTGCTAGCGGAAAATTAAGGGAAATGGGACCTTTAAAGAAACAAGAATGGTATATGTTGGGAGTATTTGTTCTAATCTTAACACTTTGGATTTTTGGATCAAAGATAGGTATTGCTGCTACTACAACCGGATTAATAGGTTTATGCGTATTGTTACTTTCCGGTGTATTAACTTGGGATGATATCAAAAAGGAACAAGGTGCATGGGATACATTAATATGGTTTGCAACTTTAGTAATGATAGCATCATTCCTAAGTACATTCGGATTTATTCCATGG
>JAENZK010000223.1 GCA_016841285.1 Guptibacillus hwajinpoensis
GCGAAGATTTTTGCCAAGCTAGTAGAACAGGGGGACATCTATTTAGATCAATATGAAGGTTGGTATTGTACACCATGTGAGTCTTTCTTTACTGAGCGTCAAATCGAGGATGGCAATTGCCCAGACTGTGGTCGTCCTGTTGAAAAGGTGAAGGAAGAGTCTTACTTTTTCAAAATGAGCAAATATGTTGATCGCTTACTCCAATATTATGAAGAAAATCCTGAATTTATCCAACCGGAATCACGTAAAAATGAAATGTTAAACAACTTTATTAAACCGGGCTTGGAGGATTTAGCGGTATCGAGAACAACCTTTGATTGGGGTATTAAAGTACCTGGGGATCCAAAACATGTTATTTATGTGTGGATCGATGCATTATCAAATTATATTACAGCGCTAGGCTATGATACAGAGAATGATGAAAAATATCAAAAGTATTGGCCTGCAGATGTTCATTTAGTTGGTAAAGAAATTGTTCGTTTTCATACGATTTATTGGCCAATCATGTTAATGGCTTTAGATATTCCACTTCCTAAGAAAGTGTTTGCTCATGGATGGCTTTTAATGAAGGACGGAAAAATGTCGAAATCAAAAGGAAATGTCATCGACCCGGTAACATTAATTGACCGTTACGGTTTGGATGCACTCCGTTATTACCTGCTTCGTGAAGTTCCATTTGGTTCTGATGGTGTCTTCACCCCGGAAGGCTTTGTTGACCGTATTAATTTTGACTTGGCCAATGATTTAGGAAACTTATTGAATCGTACAGTTGCGATGATTGATAAATATTTTGGCGGAGAAATACCACAGTATGACGGACAAGTAACAGAATTCGACGGAATACTGGAAAATATGGCTAAAGAAACAGTTGAAAAAGTTGAAAATGCAATGGAAAAAATGGAGTTTTCTGTGGCTTTAACATCGATTTGGCAGCTTGTTAGCCGCACAAATAAATATATCGATGAAACACAGCCGTGGGCACTTGCTAAAGATGAAGCTAAGAAAGCTCAATTAGCATCAGTTATGTACCATTTAGCTGAGTCATTACGACATATTTCCATTATGCTGCAACCATTTTTAACAAGGGCACCAAAGAAAATTTGGGAGCAGTTAGGTGTGAGTGAAGAGCAGCTTACAGCTTGGGATAGTTTGTATCAATTTGGTTTAATCTCAAGTGGTACAAAAGTACAAAAAGGCGAGCCAATCTTCCCGCGTCTTGAAACAGAAAAAGAAGTGGCAGCTATTAAAGAAGACATGCAGCCACCAGCACAAGCCGTGCCGTCAGAACCTGCAGCTGCTACTGGTAATGAGGCTAGTTCTGAGCAGGCCGTTCCTGAAGTTGAAGAGATTACAATTGATGACTTTGGAAAAGTTGAGCTTCGCGTTGCCGAGGTCATTCAAGCTGAAAATGTCAAAAAGGCAGACAAGCTGTTAAAGCTTCAATTAGACTTAGGCTATGAAAAGCGCCAGGTCGTTTCAGGTATTGCTGAATATTACAAACCAGAGGAATTAACCGGTCAAAAAGTAATCTGCGTAACTAACTTAAAACCAGTCAAACTTCGCGGCGAGCTTTCACAAGGGATGATCTTAGCTGGTAAAGATAATGGAAAGTTAAAGCTTGCGACAATCGATGCAAGCATTCCAAATGGTACAAAAATAAAATAAGCTTCATGTTCCGGCGGAGGTCACAAGCTTCCGCCTGAAGTGTATTGTAGCGAAAAACTAAAGTAAATAATAATGCTGACAGAATTTTAATTTATAAAGAACGAAGGAGCTTGTTATGTTATTTGATACTCATGTTCATCTTAATGCAACGCAATTTGCTGATGATGAAGAAGAAGTAATACAGCGTGCACTGTCTGAGGGTGTCTCTCATATGGTCGTTGTTGGATTTGATAAAGAGACAATCCAAGGTGCAATTCGAATTGCGGAAGGGCACGATTTTATATATGCGGCAATTGGCTGGCATCCAGTTGATGCAATTGATATGAAAGAAGAGGATTTAGAATGGATTGAGCGATTGGCCAGTCATCCAAAGGTCGTTGCTCTTGGCGAAATGGGTTTGGACTATTACTGGGATAAATCACCGAAGGGTATCCAAAAAGAAGTTTTTCGTAAACAAATTCGCTTAGCAAGAAAGTTGAAATTGCCAATCATCATCCATAACCGCGAGGCAACACAGGATATTGTCGATATTTTGAAAGAAGAGGAAGCAGGCGAAGTTGGCGGCATTATGCATTGTTTTAGTGGAAGCCTTGAAACAGCTATCGAATGCATCGCGATGAATTTCTATATTTCCTTCGGCGGTCCAGTTACCTTTAAAAATGCCAAAAAGCCAAAAGAAGTAGCGACTGAACTTCCACTAGAGAAGCTGCTCATTGAAACGGATTGCCCGTATTTAACACCGCATCCATTTCGTGGCAAAAGAAATGAACCTGCTTATGTAAAATTAGTTGCCGAGCAAATTGCTGAATTAAAGGGCATTTCCTACGAGGAAGTAGCCCGAATAACAACGGAAAATGCAAAGAAAGTGTTTGGGATTTCGTAATTCAATTTAATTTATTGTCGAAAACGGGCTGCTTCTCAAGAGTTTGAAGCTGGACAGCTCTCTTTCGGCAATTTTTTTTATTTTAGTATGCTTTATGGGTGGGATGAAGACAATTTTATATCGAATATTCTCCGGATTATGTCTTCATAAGCTTGATGAAGACAACTTTGGTAGGAGTAACCTCAAATTTATGTTTTCATACCAGTGATGAAGACCAAATGGAGCGGTGTTCACCCAGAATAATGTCTTCATAAGCTTGATGAAGACAACTTTGAAAGGAGAAACCTCAAGTTTATGTCTTCATACCAGTGATGAAGACCAAATGGAGCATTGTTCACCCAGAATAATGTCTTCATAAGCTTGATGAAGACAACTTTGAAAGGAGAAACCTCAAGTTTATGTCTTCATGGATTCACCAGAAAAAATTCCTCCATTCCGAAGAGTCACCTCCCCACGACACCCCCCGTAGCGAATAATGTTGTCGATATTTTTGGGTGGATTTCCCAAAGAAAATAGCTTTATAATGTGAAACGATAGACAATGTGAACATGTCTAAGAATTTGTCAAGAATAGGTGGGGTGGTAAATTATAGTTGACAACATGAGAAAGGCTCTTATATAATCACTCCGAGAAGGAGGCAAATTATGCTGAAATCGAAAAAGATAATAGTTGCCTTGTCTAGTATTCTAGCTATTATACTAATAGCGGTACTATCGTACGAGGGAACTAAGCAGCCGGTAACGGTTGTATTAGACGGGAAAGAGGAAACGGTAAGAACTCATGCCAAGACGGTAAAGGAGCTTTTGGGGGAGCTTGATTTAGAAGTCTTAGAGCAGGATCGAATCACGCCTTCGCTGGATTCACCGATAACGAAAAACGGGAAAGTTTCGTGGGACCCAGCCAAGCCTATTAGATTGATAGCCTGGGGGAAAGAAGAGACAGTTTGGTCAGCAGCAAAAACTGTAGGGGATTTTATAAATGAGCAAAATATTAAATTAAGTGAACACGATAGAATAAGTCCAAGTAGGGATACAGAGCTAGATCAAAAAACAGAAATAATCGTAGACACTGCTTTTCTTGTAACAATCAAAGATAAAAACGAAGAGAAGCAAGTTTGGACCACTTCGACTACGGTCGTTGACCTTTTAAAGCACCAAGAAATTAAACTTAATGAACTTGACCGCGTTGAGCCAGAAGCTAACACTCAAGTCACAGAAAATATGGTTGTTAATGTTATACGCGTAGAAAAGGTCACCGATGTGGTGGAAGCACCAGTTGATTTTGCAGTTGTAACTCGAAAAGATTCATCCCTACCAGCAGGTGTAGAAAAGGTAGTTGATAAAGGTGAGAAAGGTTTGGAAAAGCAAACCTTTGAAGTTGTTCTTGAAAATGGCAAGGAAGTTTCAAGAAAGCTGCTAACTACTGAAAAAGTGAAAGACAGTAAAGATAAAATTGTTGCTTTAGGCACAAAACCGATAAAACAACAAGCATCCCGTGGATATGATGGTCCTTCGACAAAGGAATTTTATGTCCAAGCTACCGCGTATACTGCATATTGTAACGGATGCTCCGGGAAGACCGCAACTGGTATTAATTTGAGGGAAAATCCGGATGCGAAAGTTATTGCGGTTGACCCTAGTGTCATCCCATTAGGTACAAAAGTATGGGTCGAAGGCTATGGTCATGCAATCGCTGCTGATACGGGTGGTGCTATTAAGGGAAATAAAATTGATCTTTTTATTCCTGATAAAAAAACAGTAGACAGCTATGGCCGTAAAACGGTTTTAATCAAAATCTTAGAATAATAAATAAACTTAAATAGCATCTTCAATTTTCACAGGGGATAAACTCCTCTGTGTTTTTTGTTTTTATTTAGCTTATACTTATACATATACATATACATAGACGTTAAACGGTCATATAAAGTTACAGTTTTTTGAGAGGAAAAATAAAAAAATGGAAAAAATTAAAGAAATTATTGTGGTTGAAGGAAAAGATGATACCGTTCGGGTGAAAAGAGCTGTTCAGGCAGATACGATTGAAACAAATGGCTCTGAAATAAGTGAAGCAACGATTGATCAAATTCGCCTTGCCCAAAAACAGCGGGGTGTCATTATTTTTACAGATCCTGACTATCCCGGGGAACGCATTCGGAAAATCATTTCTGAAAAAGTACCAGGATGTAAGCATGCCTTTTTGCCCCGTCACGAGGCAATCCCTAAAAAGGGCAAAGGCCTGGGTGTTGAGCATGCTTCAATTGAAGCGATTCAAAAGGCTTTAAGTGCCTTGCAACAGGAAATGATTGATATCACAGAGGAAATTTCCCAAGAGGATTTAATTGAAGCTGGTTTAATCGGGGAGGCCCGTTCTAAAGAAAGAAGAGAAAAGCTTGGGATCATCTTAAAAATAGGGTATACAAACGGGAAACAGCTACATAAGCGCTTAAATATGTTTCAAATTTCAAAACCAGCATTTTTAGAGGCAGTAGTTCAAGTGTTACAGGAGGAAACGGAATGATGAAGGACATTGCAACACCGGTACGAACGAAAGCGATCTTGGAAAAGCATGGCTTTTCTTTTAAGAAGAGCTTAGGACAGAACTTTTTAATCGATTTAAATATTTTAAACCGAATTGTAGATTTTGCTGAATTGACTGAAGACAGTGGCGCTATTGAAATTGGACCTGGAATTGGGGCATTAACAGAGCAGTTGGCAAAGCGGGCTAAAAAAGTAGTGGCCTTTGAAATTGACCAAAGATTGTTGCCAATTTTAAAAGAAACACTTGAACCTTATCCACATGTGAAGGTTATACATGAGGATGTTTTAAAGGCAGATGTAAAAAGAGTAATCTCCGAGGAATTTGCAGATGGCCAGGATTTAATGGTTGTGGCTAATCTTCCTTATTACGTGACAACACCCATCATTATGAAGCTTTTGACCGATCAATTACCGATACGGGGAATTGTTTGTATGCTTCAAAAGGAAGTCGCTGATCGGATCGCAGCAGTCCCGGGCACAAAGGACTATGGGTCCCTATCAATAGCCATCCAGTATTATACGGAAGCTAAAACGGTTATGACAGTACCGAAGACGGTTTTTATTCCGCAGCCGAATGTTGACTCTGCCGTCATCCGGTTAACAAAAAGGCCGGAGCCGGCTGTTCAAGTTAATAATGAAGAGTTTTTCTTCACTGTTGTCCGGGCCAGCTTTGCACAGCGGAGGAAAACAATATTCAATAATTTATCAAGCCACTTCGCTCAAAGGATTGAAAAGCAAGATATTGAAAAGGCCCTTCTTGCTGCCGGGATTGATCCGAAAAGGCGTGGAGAAACATTAAGTATCGAAGAGTTCGGAAGATTAAGTGATGAGCTTGGGTCCTGTCTGGAAGCAAATACATCAAATCGCATTTAATTCACGTTTTTCCCCATGGATACATAGGTTATAAGAGACCGGTAAATGTATCTGCCCCATGTGAGGAGGGGAAATATGGATATTCAGGTGGGAGATTTAGTTACCCGCAAATCTTATAATCAGGACTTACTTTTCCGGGTGATTGAAGTAAATAACACCACAGCAGTTTTATTTGGCGAGGATGTTAGGCTTATTGCTGATGCACCGATTTCTGATTTATTGATTATAGACGATAAAGAATATAAATCGCGACAGAAGCAAGAAAAGGAAAAAGTAGATAAATCCAACTGGTTATTTCGCCAGGATTATAATTTAATTCGCCAAAGAAATGAATATCATGCTTCTGGTGGCTATAGTCATGGTGAATCTTATTTTCAAATGCCTGGCCGTGTGTTGCATCTTGATGGCGATCCTGTTTATTTACAAAAATGCCGCACATTATATGAACGCCTTGGTGTCCCGATTTTTGGAGTGCATATGAGTGAAAAAGAAATGCCAGAGCGAGTTGGCAGGTTAATTGAGCAAATGCGGCCCGATATACTAGTTGTAACCGGTCATGATGCTTATTTAAAATCAAAAGGTAAGTTAAGCGATTTAAAGGCCTACCGCCACTCTCGCTATTTTGCAGAAACCGTTTATGAGGCCAGAAAAAGGATTCCTCATCTAGATCAGCTTGTTATTTTCGCTGGTGCATGCCAATCACATTTTGAATCATTAATCAAAGCCGGTGCCAATTTCGCAAGCTCACCGACGCGGATTAATATTCATGCACTAGACCCAGTATATATTGTGGCTAAAATCAGCTATACGCCCATTAAGGATCATATTAATGTGTGGGATGTACTTCGAAATACACTAACAGGTGAAAAAGGGTTGGGTGGAGTAGAAACGAGGGGACTACTTCGAATCGGAATGCCTTATAATATACCGGATTATGAATAAAGCTGTCTTTAAAGTTAAGCATACTAGTGAAAATGAATATTCACTTATTTTGTGAATATAATTTTCTTATTTATGCTTCATACTTTAAAGGCAGCTTTTGTTAGTTAAAAAATAAGGCGAATTATACATAAAAATGTCAAACTGAGGAAAAATAATATTATGTTCAAAAAAAATTATGCTAATGAAACAAAAACCCATTGACAGTAAAAAGGTGTCACTGATATAATTTTAGTTTTATTTGACTGAAAAGGCGATTAGTGATATACTATACATAGTGAGGTGGAACGAATGGGAAAAACTTTGTTAGACATTAAACGCATTCTTGATAGCAATCTTGGAAAGCGCCTGACACTAAAAGCAAATGGTGGGCGACGCAAGACGATTGAAAGGTCTGGAGTTTTAGCTGAGACGTATCCTTCTGTTTTTATTATTGAATTAGATCAACAAGAAAATTCATTTGAACGGGTTTCATATAGTTATGCGGATGTATTAACTGAAACAGTTGAATTAACTTTTTTAGATGAAAATACAGGAAGTATTGCAATAAGTGGACAGTAGAAATACTGTCCTTCTAATTTTTTACTGGATTACTTATGAATAAAGTCCTAATACTAAGATTGTCGCAGTTTTAGGAGGGAGTTTTCATTATGGGCAGACGAAGAGGCTTAATGACCCAACAATTTAAGGATGAACTCGCAAAGGAACTTGGATTTTATGATACTGTTCAAGCTGAAGGCTGGGGTGGAATAACAGCAAGACAAGCCGGAAGCATGGTAAAGCGAGCTGTTGAAATTGCACAACATGGTTTAGTAAATAATCAGCACAAACAGTAAATTCGTGTTCTAAAAAA
>JAENZK010000224.1 GCA_016841285.1 Guptibacillus hwajinpoensis
GGGAAAATGACCCGAAATATGACTCAAATCAAGGATTAGATAAGTTAGTCGATGGAAAATGTGTTGATTTAATTATAGGTGGTCCACCTTGTCAGGCGTATTCAATAGCAGGCAGGATAAGAGATGAACACGGAATGAAAAATGATTATCGTAACTACTTATTTGAAAGCTACATGAAGGTCGTTAAAAAATATCAACCAAAAGCTTTTGTGTTTGAAAATGTACAGGGTCTGTTGAGTGCAAAGCCCGGCGGTGTGCCAGTTACTGAATTAATAAAAAAAGAAATTGAAGAAGCCGGATATGTAATTGTGGATGACTTAAAAGAACATGCCTTACTTGATTTTACGGAATTTGGGATTCCTCAAAAGCGAAATCGTGTAATTATATTGGCATTAAATAAATCGGTTTTTAAATATCCAGAAAAAGTACTTTTTGACTTTTACGATAGAGTATTGCCGAAATATAAGGAAATCAATAAAAGTACAGTCAAAGATGCAATCGGAGATCTTCCTCCATTATTTCCTGTCGAGCATGATATTAAAGAGAAAGGCAAGAAGTATTCACATAAACCTAGCGATGTTAGAATTCCAAATCATGAACCGCGATATCATAGCAAAAGAGATATAGCGATCTTCAGAGAATTAACTAAAGATATTGAACAGGGAACATTCAACTATGTGTCCACTGATGCTCTTAAACGACTTTATACGGAACGTACTGGAAAAACCTCTAACGTCCATAAATACTATGTATTACGTTGGAATGAACAAAGTAATACAATTCCTGCACACTTGTATAAGGATGGATTACGGCATATACACCCAGACTCTACACAAGCTCGATCTTTAACTGTACGAGAAGCAGCTAGGCTACAAACATTTGATGATGACTATGAGTTTATTAGCAGTGCAGGCGATAATTATAAGATGATTGGCAATGCGGTTCCACCTAAATTTGCTGAGAAACTAGCTCATGCTGTTACAGAAATTATCTCAGATGATTATGACGAGTCAGTTTTAGAAGAAAACTTCGTAATAAACCAATATTAAGGGAAGACGATCTAATTAGGTCGTCTTTTTTTACTGAGTTTGTTAACATTAATATTAGAGAATTTAAGAGGGGGCTACCATTATATGAACAATAACGAAAGCCTTTATTTCGATATTTGGAGAAAAAAAGACTTTAAAGCCTTGTTAATGGCCTATACACAAACAGCAAGCCAATTTAAAACTCAAGAAGAAATGAGGGTTGGCTTTGCGGAAATGTTAGATAGGTATGTTGAAGGAGGAAGGCAAAAGTATACTGGAACCCAAAAACAATGGTCTAGTGCATACACATTAGGAAGAGAACTTGGAGTATTTAGAAGAAAGCTAGGTGAACGTTACGAATTATCAAGACTGGCAACGGATTTTCTAAATAGTAAAATCCTTGCAAGTGAGTATTTATTAAATTACTTACTAAATTTTAATCAATTGATTGATGGTCAAATTGTACATCCACTATTTGAGGTTCTTTCGGTCATTCGAACAAATGGTGGTACGATAACCAAGAACAATGTGCAAAATATCTCTGCTTTTAATCTATCTGCTAAAAGTCCGGCAAATCAACGACAGATTGTGAATATTTTATTTCACAGAATGGTTGAGGCTCAGATTATAGAGGCAACAGCACAAAAAGATGTGTTTCGATTAACGTCGAAGTATAGCTTGGAGGACTTGCTAAAACACTGTATTAAATTGGACAAGTCGCCACAAGAATTTGAGAAAATGACCCATGAAGAATACGTTGATATGTTAAGTGTGCCTAATCATATAATGCGTGTTTACAGGTCAGGAGGAATTTAAAAAAATGGAAAAAAAAGTCGTGGATAATTTTATAATTTCTTTGTTAGCTAAGCCGTTCGTAGTACTTACGGGAAACTCTGGAACAGGTAAAACAAGGTTAGCATTAAGAGTTGCAGAGCAACTTGAGAATAAGAATTATAAGGTAAATACTTGGTTATCCCTTGAAATTGACAATAGGGGTAGAATTCTAAACAGAACTGAAGAAGAAATAAGAGATTTATGCTTAGATTCAAATGTATTCGTTGCCAAAATAGATAATAAGGAATTTGAAGTACAAATAGAGATGAATATTCAAATCCGTTGTGATGATAATGCTTTTTGGGATTCCTTAGAAGATGGGTTATTTACAAATATCAGATTAGGCGCAGCAATAAGACTTCCTGTAGAAAAGAGACATGTATTAATACCAGTTGGTGCTGACTGGACAGATACGCGAAATCTACTTGGTTATGTAAACCCATTTGGACCAGAAGGTAAGACAGTATATGAGGTAACACCAATGGTTGAGTTACTTCTTAAAGCATTACATCCTGATAATAGATACTTACCACATTTTATCATTTTAGATGAAATGAATTTATCTCATGTGGAAAGGTACTTCAGTACTTTCCTTTCTGCTATGGAGGCTAACAGAAGTACCTCAGATGAAAAAGGAATTGGATTATTAGATAAAACTCAACTGGCAATAATAGTTGAAACCCTTCGTACAAGTATTGGAGTGGATCCTAAAGTATTAGAAAGTACGGAGTTACTCTTTGAAAGAGATGAATATATAACCCTTCCTCCAAATGTCTTTATTATCGGTACAGTAAATGTGGATGAAACAACGTATATGTTTTCCCCAAAAGTTTTAGACAGGGCGCATATTATTGAGTTGGAAACAACCCATCCCTCAAAGTATTTTAATGGTAGGTTTGGGGAACAAGATTATACATTTAATGAGGATAACGTTCTGAATAATTTCAGGCTCTCCATAGAATATCGAGAATCGGAGCATCAAGGAATAAATATCCTTTCTAAATTACAAAGTAAGTGGCATGATGAAAGTAGTTTTGAAGAAGCAAAAAGAGAAATGGAAATTCTTCTGTCTGGCATATACAGTATTCTGAGAACTGTTAATTTTGACTTTGGATATAGGATTTTTAAAGAGACCGTAGAATATCTTTATTTTGCTATCTTATATAATCAGTCGCACTCTGATTGGATTTCCTATATGGACAACGTTCTCTTGCAAAAGGTACTTCCTAAGTTGCATGGAAACAGAAGACAATTAAGTGATATATTAGAGGTTTTAATCAAATTCTTAAATAATGAAACCTTCGAGGACATAGGTGTAAATATTAAGGTTAAAGAACTATCTGAAGATTATATAACCAGTGAAAATGGTGACGTAGCAAAGAATAATTTAGACTTACCAAGAAGTCTTGCCAAGCTTAATAAAATGAGGTCATCACTTAATAATGTTGGTTATACTTCTTTCATAAGTTAGGGGTTTAGTTATGCTTTCTTTAAATCAATGTACTGTCCAATGGCAGGATTCAAAACAACAGTTGGAAATTCAAAGAAAGAAAGGTAAAAAAGGTTCATATGTACAACTGGAGGAACAACGTACTAACGTTTCTGGTTACTTAGAAGTCGGTATGATAGAAGCTGTTCCTCTGATAACATATAGGGCTGAACAGTCAGAAATGTTCTATCCCTTATTATTAAGAGAGGAAGCTACATATTTGATAACAGCCTTAATACCAAAAAGGGTTTCAGAACAGGCTACGTTTACTGGACCTTTTGCTGATAATTATGCTAATCAATACATTGAATTTTTTCCACGCAATTACTGGAAAGAAAAAAAGATAGGCGATGAGCTTTTCATCGAAGTCATGGGAGAACTAAATACAAAAAATTTCGTTGGTATTTTAGATCTATCCCTAGATAGAAAACATTTTTTTATTTGTGAGATTGCAGCAAAAAAGATTAATTATGAGAATGATTATAGAGATTTTTTAAATAAGATTGCCGAGGAATCTAGTAACTTAATTATGCAATTTGGGGGCTTATCCTACTCAAAGGTATCAAGTAGTAACACATATTCAAGTGAATTCAGCCAAATTATACAGTTAAGAAGCATAATGAAAGACTTACCTTTAGCTATGGATACAATAATGAACAAATTACATAATAAGCTAGATTCGGTTTCGATAATTGAACCAATAGGAATGAGCCAAAATCCTAATGGTTTTCAAATGATCTCTAAGCCTTATTTGTTAGAGTTACAAACTGGGGGCATATTGAAAGAGAAGTTTAGTGGATATACACCTCGGAAATTAATTGCTGTAAAAAGAAGTGAAACCATCGATACACCTGAAAATCGCTATATAAAAAATTTCTTAGAAGAGCTAGATTATATTATTCACAGCTTAAAGAGGTCATTGGAACGGATTATACAAAATGATAAAAAGAAAAAAATCTTCTTATTATACGCTACAGAGGTAAACAGTTGGCTTACTATCGTTGAAGATTACCTTAACAGTCCAACTTTTAGACAAATAGGTAAGATGGAATTCTTTCCATCTAATTCGCAAGTGTTACAGAATAGAGCAGGATATCAGGACATCTTCCTTTTGGATTTAAGACTTCAAAGTGGGCTTTCAATGACTTGGAATCCCTTGGAGGCGGTCACTAGTGATATTTATGTAAAACCTATATATGAACTATATGAAATTTGGTGTTTCTTTGCACTTAGAAGCGTTTTACGTGATATCTTCGGTTCGGAAGACAAAGCTAGCAACGTGTGGAGCGAAGAAAAAGGAAATATTAATTTCAATTTAAAAAAGGGTACTTCAAGCTGTCTAGTTTTTCAAAAGAATAATGCCAAAATCATGTTTTATTATAACAAGGAATTTAGTAGACAGACTCGGTTTGGTAAGTCGTATTCCTTAAAATTCAAACCAGATTTCACACTTTATATTGCAGATCGTTCTGACATTGAAAGTGGATATTTTATACACTTTGACTCTAAATATAAGATCGAACATCTTGATGAACTGCAATCGGATTCTAAAATGAGCAAGAAAGAAGATCTAGTAAAAATGCACGCGTATAAAGATGGAATTATTAGAACTCTAGGATCATTTGTCTTATATCCCGGCAATGAATTTAAAAATTACCAAGAAGGAGACGAGATATTACCGGGAATTGGAGCAATACCTCTATCACCAAATGATGATGAGTCCAAAAATAATTTAAAGAACTTTATAGAAGAAATATTTAGCCATTTACTGAAATTACAATCTGTAAAAACGATTGAGAGCTAACAGAAAGATTATTATTGAATTATTTATTTTTGTTTAAATTAGAAAAGGGCATTCTCACCAATGTGCTTTTCTTATTCATTTTACTTGTTAAAATAAGATGATTTCTTTGATTCAATTATGTTTTAAAACCCTTGCAAACTTGTTTTCTGTTGTAAACACTTGTTCTTTTAACAGTCTAAATAGGAATTGATAATGGAAAAGCAATGATATGACCCATGATATACAGTAAAACACCTTATAAGGAGTGATTTTTGAAATGAAGAAATATGTACAAAGAATGTGGCGTATTCATGATGTATTGTTTTTAGATAAAGAAGAAGCAGACAAGGTAGAGGATGGAAAGGAAATAGTAAAACAAGTTTTTGTCGGTATAGATGAAAATACAGATTACGATTCGAATGGAGAAAGTGCTGAATTTTTTGGTAGTTGGATTTTTACAGATGAAAAAGAAGCTCAAAAAGAAGTTGATGAATTTAACAATGATTAAAAGTATTGTGTTAAATAGGATGAAGATTATATGAAATAGAAGAGAATGTGTATATTCAACAGGGGGCGATTCTTCCACAAAAGAGGTTGCCTTTTTTCTTATTCAAGTAACGTAATATGATTTCAGCCAATGAAATGTACTATCCTTGACATAGTTTTCACCATTGAATGATAAAAAGTGGACCAAAGAATGATAGGCTGTTTACCACTTCAAACCCTTTGGTGATAAAAGAAATAAACATAGTTTTGAGAAACAAAAATGTTAAGTTGTTATCCAAATTGGATTGATTTTCAATAAGATCAGTCTTCCGCAAATGGGCCATTCTTTTTCTCTCGTATTTATTCCTCATTAATTTTCATATCTTATGATTTTATTCTAAGACTAGTTTCAGGCAACAACAAGATACATTTCAATATTTGTTATGACTTTGGGAAGATAAATAACTTAATTTATACGTTAAATGTTTTATAAAAAGAGTTAGAATGGGGAATTTCGCAAGATATAATATATAACAAAGTTAGTTAGGAACCCTTGAAATACCTATATTTTTTAGACTTAGGGTTGCTTAACTAAGTTTACTTAATTAACAAATAAATAGCCTGTAAAAAAGGAAAAACCTGAAAGGCACACTTTCCCATCGTGGAGGGTGTGCCTTTCCTATTATTCAAAACAAAAAATACTAAAAAAACGGAGGAAAAAACAATGAAACAAGTATCAAAGAAAGAAATTAACACATTATTGACAGAGGTAAGAGATATAGAAGCATCATTAAATTGGAAAGTTTGGACTATCGGAGCTTATGTAAAAGATGGGGAAATTGAAACATTTGCAGGCTACCACGGTCAAGGTGTAGAGATCAATGTATATAACGGTGATTATGATAAAATTATCGAATTTAAGGATATATACAACGAATGGAAAGACCGATTGCTTACGAAAAAAGAAGCAGTAGATAGCATTAAACATAAGATTGATAACTATTTAATTGATTAACTAACAAATAAATAGCCTATAAAAAAGGAAAACCTGACGGGCATTCTGTTCAATAGCGAAGAGAGTGCCTTTTCTATTCTATTAGAATAATTAAGTGGAGGAACTAACAATGGAATTTGAAATTAGGGTATTACAAAATCATAATGGAAAAGGATTTCATTTCACAGATCCTTATTTATATACATTAGCTTTATTAGGATTAGATGGCCCTTTCACGCAGCAGCAATTATTAGATATTTTTAACCTATTTGGTGATGTTCATGAAAAATCATGGTCAAAAAAAGTCGTAAAAATGAAAGACCTTCATTTTTTGGAACAAAAAAATGTAAATATCCGAAAACGCGATGGGATGCTGTTCAACTTTGTAAACATTACAAATGAAGGAATGGACTTTCTTAAAGAAACGAACTTTGTTCAAAACAATGCGATTATCCGAAATGCCTCTCGAAGTGATCATACAATAGGGATTCGCCAAGTGCTTGTTGATGTATTGAAAGTTATTGCTGAAAATAAGGAATTGGGTGGCAAGTATGTTACGGACCAATCTATTTTTTCTATTCGAAAACAGGATATGAAAGAGAAACCAAAACACGTCCTTAAAGAATATCAAGATGATTATTTAGGACAAAGTGAGCCTATTCAAATATTCAAAAGGACAGAGGAAGAGATAAAAGAGGCAATTACGTATTGTGTTACTTCTATCAATCCATATAAAACGAATCTAATAAAAGGACTCATACCGGATTGGATTTTTACATTAAAAAGCAACCTTTTTTATATCGAAATTGATTCTGGAAAACAATCTTTTGCTAGGAAGGGAAGCTTAGACGCAGAAGAATTTGAAGAAGAGAACGAAGGGGAAGTAAAACAAACCACAATTAAAGATAAAGTAGAAAAATATATCAAGTTAGCAGAGAAATATAAAAACAATAAGCACCATGTAGTATTTGTTTTGATAGATGATTCCATCACTACCAGAAAGCATTTTGGAAATCGAACAGCTCGTATTCGGAATTTGAAAGATAATATAGGGGAACTTTTACAAAAGAACGCTCCAAAGAATTTGCAAGTGTCCGTTATTAGTTTGGAACGGGCTAAGGACTTTTTTAAAACTA
>JAENZK010000225.1 GCA_016841285.1 Guptibacillus hwajinpoensis
TTGTTAGCTGTTCTGAGGGGACTTTTTCAGTGGCTTCGGTCGGGAACTCTGGCCCAAGTTCTATTCATTATGAAATTTCTTCCGCCTTCCATTCATCTTTACGGCCAGTCATATTATTGTTTTCTCTAGTATTTTTGCTGTTTACAATCCAGATCCCTACCAGCACAAGTAAAATTCCTGCCAATGTAATGATACTTAAAGTTTCATCCAAAAATATGTATCCAGAAATGATACCAACGATGGGTACAAGCAGTAATGAAATCGATGCGTTGCTCGCTTTTGTATTCTTCAAAATTTGATTCCACAATACAAAAGCCAAGGCTGATGCAATCACCCCAGAGAAAAGTATATAGATGACCGGCATGAATTCCCAATGGTATTCAACGTGTTCAAATGAGAAAGTATATAGGAATAGTCCAACCTCTCCGATCGTCATTTGCCAAGTCGTAAATTGTATCGTATCACAATGCTTCAATTTTAGTTTAAAAAGCAAGTTGGCAATAGCCCAAGAAATAGCTGAACTTAATGCCAGCAGAACAGCAAAAAAAGATCCTCCTTCTTTGACATTCATAGCAATAAATAAACCCACTATGCCAATCAAAATTCCAAACGTCTTTCTAGCCGTCAACTGTTCACCCGGAATCCACCTATGGGCCATGATCGATAGAAAGAGCGGCATACTGTAGGTCAAAACAGAAGTCAGACCTGCACTAATATAGTTAAGTGATACTTGAATAGCAATGTTAAAATAGGTTGTTTGGAACAATCCACATAGAACCAACCACTTAACATCTGATTTATTTGGAAGTGGAATTTTTTTCACCAAACACACACCTAGAAGAACAAAGGCACCGGTCAAAAACCGTAAGGCAGCGAACTCCCCAGGAGGAAAGACACCATTCCCTAATTTCATAACGACAAAATTAAATCCCCATATCAAGCACAAAGTGGCCATCGCAGCCTTCATACGAACGTTCCTTCCCTCTTTTTTGAATAAGCCCGAGTTTCCGACCCTATGGCCCGCACCGAGTTTGGCCAGAGTTTCCGACCCTCTGGCCCATTATGACATCAGATACCTGATTGCTGTCTCAGCATATATTTCAGCAGATTCTACTATATTCTCCACTGAAACCCGCTCATCGTATCCATGGATTGTGTGTTGAATACCAGGGCCATAGAGGATGGTATCAATTCCATGGCGCCGGAAGTGGCTGGCATCACTTGAACCAATTAAGAGGATACTGAAGACGGGTTCCTCCTTTCCAAGTACATGCTGGATTCCTAGTTCTGTGGCTCGCACAATTGGACGATTCTGCAGGGTCCAGTTCGGGTCAATTAAGGATACCATTGGCTCAATAACTGCGTCTGGCGCGACTGCTCTAACAAGATTGCTTGCGACCTGCAGTAAAAACTCCGGCTTCATCCCAAATGGAACCCGGGTATCCACTTCAATTATGCACTCGTCTGCGATGACGTTCACCTTTGTTCCGCCTTGAATTATTCCCGGGTTGTAAGAAGGTCGATAAAGTAACTGTGAAAGCAAGGGATTCCCTTGCTGGTGAGATAGGAACCACTCCGTATTGTACAAAAGTTGACCAAGTTCTGATGGAGGCGTTGCCTTTAACTCCCATAGCTTAGTGAGCGCTTCGATCACGTCGGCTCCCCTTCGTACAGCGGAGATCCCTGAAAGAGGTTGCATGCTGCCATGCCCCGGCCGACCAGGGATGGTCAACCGCATGAATGCCATGGTCTTTTCACCAACATTTGGATGGCGACGGTACGTTGGTTCTCCAATCAGACAAGCATCACCTTTAATTAAACCTTGCGCTAAAAGTGAAGCTACCTCGAAGCCACCATTCTCTTCATCCGGTGAGATAATCACCCCTAGGCTACCTTTTAAATTAAGAGTGGGGGCGAACTCCTGAAGCAGTCCAGCTACAAAGATTAGTGCAGCCAAGCCTCCTTTCATATCGGTGGCTCCCCGACCCAAAAGCATACCTGATCTGACTTCTCCTGAGAAAGGATCAAAGCTCCAGTGGGAACGATTCCCTGCAGGTACTACATCTGTATGTCCGCAAAATAGCAGTCTTGGGCCAGGCCTCCTTGTTAAGGCGGCATCACAGACCATGGTGACCAAGCCATTCCTACTACGTCGATGCTCGTTAATAGAGAGTCTTTTCGATGCAAGGTATCGGCTAATATGGTGTCCCATTTCTGCTGACCACTTCTTAAACTCGGGTGATGGATTTTCGGATGGTATTCTAATAAATGAAGCTGCAAGTTCAACTAATTCCTGTTGCCTTGACCTTATCAACTGCCTGATCATTCTAATACTCATATTAATTCACCCACCCTACTCCCAATATTAACCAAAGACTTCTATGCTATTCTATGTGCTGTGTCTTGGACATATTCTGGGATAACTGGGCCAGAGTTCCCGACCCTCTGGCTTCTGTGTTCTGGGCTCACTGGGCCGGAGTTCCCGACCCTCTGGCTCACACCCAGACCTTCTGACCCAACACAGATTACCAAACCGACTCTCTGTCTTATAATCTAGAAACCATGTTGTTAACGGCACTAAACAGAGCCTTAACTGAGGAGGTCATAATATCAGTGTCAATTCCGCAGCCCCAATATATAGCACCATCCTTTGCAGTAATTCCTACATACGAGACAGCGTTTGATGCAGAACCTATTTCTAGCGCATGCTGCTTATAAACCAAATCTGTAAATTCAATACCCAGTTGGATTTGAAGAGCATTGCTGATTGCATCAAGTCTTCCATTTCCCACACCAGTAAATTCATATTCCTCATTGTTCATCCGGATGGATACAATCGTTTCGTATTGACCATTTTGAGTATATTGGTATCGGATAAATTCAACAGGGCTGTTAATATTCACATATTCCTTGATAAAAATGTCATAGATTTCATTTGGCATTAGTTCTCTGTGCTCATGATCTGAAACATTTTTCACACTATATCCAAAGCTCTCACGCATTTCGGCAGGTAGTTCAATACCATACTTCTGCTGAAGGATATAACCGATGCCTCCCTTTCCAGATTGGCTGTTAATGCGGATGATATCTCCTTCATATTCCCTTCCAATATCCTTCGGATCAATTAAAAGATAAGGAACAGTCCAATACTGACGTTCTTCTTCCTCGCGCCATTTCATACCTTTGGCAATAGCATCTTGATGAGAACCCGAAAATGCAGTAAAGACAAGTTCACCACCATACGGGTGTCTTTCGTGAACCTTCATTCTTGTCAATTTTTCGCATTTGGAAATAATAGCAGGTATATTTTCAAAATTCAGCTTCGGATCTACCCCGTGTGAAAACATGTTTAAGGCAAGCGTTACGATGTCCACGTTTCCAGTTCTTTCGCCATTTCCAAACAATGTTCCTTCAACCCTTTGCGCTCCGGCAAGCATTCCCAGCTCGGCATCTGCCACCCCAGTTCCTCTATCATTGTGTGGATGAAGAGATAGGATAACATTATCACGAAAGCTTAGATTGTCACTCATATACTCTATTTGACTTGCGTAAACGTGAGGCATTGACATGGATACCGTTGCTGGTAAGTTAATAATAACCTTGTTATCAGCTGTTGGTTGCCAAATATCAAGCACCTTGTTGCATATTTCAAGCGCAAACTCTATTTCAGTACCCGTGAAGCTTTCCGGAGAATATTGAAATTGGAAATTTCCTTCCGTTTCCGCAGCATATTTCTTAAGCATTTTTGCCCCAGTGACTGCAATATCAATAATATCTTCCTTAGATTTTCTAAATACTTGCTCACGCTGTGCCACAGATGTGGAATTGTACAAATGGACTACTGCTTTTTTTGCACCCTTTAACGCTTCAAATGTTTTTTCGATAATATGATCTCTTGACTGCGTTAAAACTTGAATGGTTACATCATCTGGAATCAAATTTTCTTCAATTAATGTACGTAAAAAAGCAAATTCTGTTTCCGAAGCAGCTGGAAAACCTACTTCGATTTCCTTAAAACCTACTTGTAAAAGTAACTGAAAGTATTCTAACTTCTCCTCTAGACTCATCGGCACGATCAAAGCCTGATTTCCATCGCGAAGATCCACACTACACCAGATAGGAGCTTCTGTAATATACTCCTTCTGAGCCCATTTCAAGTTTTGCACTGGGGGCATAAAGTAACCTCTAGAATATTTATCGATATTTTTCATCCTGACTCCCACCTTATCTTTTATGATTGTTAGTTTAATAAATAAAAAAAGCCCCGTCTCTAATAAAAATATAGAGACGAGGCATTGCTCGCGGTACCACTCTAATTGATTAATAATAATAATATTAACCCACTCATTTTCGGTGGCCATCACCACCTATCTTCATAACGGTAGAAAACCGACATCCCCTACTGATAATGTTCAGGGAGTAGCTCTTGGATGAGTTCAAAGGCCATAACTACCGATTCTCACCAACCATCGGCTCTCTGACAAGATTATAATTCCTTTTACTATTTCCAATCTTTGCTCATTACTATTTAGTTAAATTAGATGATATATCGATAGGCTTAAACTGTCAATACCGAATTTACAGAAAATACTTATAACGCATTTTTGCGATGACTATGTTCAATAATGTATTGGAAGCTATAAAGCAACAATGCCCTTAAAAAATCAATGGATAGGTACTGGAATTTATTTAATTTCTTCAATGTAAATATTTTATAGCGGCTTACAAATTTCACCCCGCCAAGATAGACAAAACAAATGTGAAGGATCATATTAAAAATTATATAAATGAGGAATTTTCCATAAGTCCATTTTAAAATCCAAAGACTTGTAACAAGGTAAGGACCAAAATTAAAAAAATTCATACTATCTAAAGGTGGTATTCCTTTATAAAATTTCCACCATTTTTTCTTTTCACCGAATAAATCAATCGCTTTAGTAAAAGTACATATAAACAAAGAAGCAGGGAGATATTTTTTAAATACACTTCGACCTATGAATGGTACTGAAAGCCATGGTAGAATTAGCAATGCTAAATAGAAAAATTTTTGGTTCTTCATAATACTACCTCCAATGTTAAAGATTGGGCCAGAGTTCCCGACCCTCTGGCTAACCTGGCCCAAAACTGTTATTTTACTTTTGCGACGCCTAATGCAAAATGGCTCCATAGTACATCTTCTACAAATTCAACCTGGGATTCTTCACAATCAATAATTAGGATTATTTCAGAGTGTTTCCCTTTTAAAACTCTGTTCTTTTTCTTTATCACTAATTCCATAAAAAGCCGAATAAGAAATCCAAAAACAAATCCAAGAAACGCTCCGATCAATCCCCAATAAATGGGTCCCCAAGCTAATTTAAAACCAATACTTGCTCCAATAACTGAAAAAGCAGTGGCAAAAGCCATTCCAAGATCAATCAAGCTTATTCCGTCAGAGCGATGAAGGGTATCGAAGATTTTACGCTCTTCTACTCGATTATCCAGAGGGACAGCAAATATGTTTTCTTTCTTAACCCCTCTCTTTTCTAGGGTTAAAATGGCCATCTCTAAAAAACCAGTTGTTTCAAATGTGGAAAATAGCTGCATATCCATCACTTCACTTTTTGTCCTTTTTGTATGTAGAAACTTTTCGATTGATAATTTTCCTTTAAATGATTCCTTAAATCTTTATCGAAAAGGTTGTTATTCTCAACTGTGTTAATATAAGAATCATAAACAGCAAACCCATAATGGGAAGGAATAAAAAGAAGCCATTCTGGTTTTATAACAGAGGTAGCCTCTTTTACTTTACCTAAAAATAAAAGTACAATAGCTTCTTGAACAGAAGAATAATAATAAAATACTACTAACGAAACGATGACAAAGAAAGAAGTTAAAATCCTATGGATATAAAGTTGTCCTAATCCAGGAATAAACAATGACCACATACAGGCCATTATAGGATTTCTCTTATCCAGGTAGTTAATCTCTAACGCTCCTAGCGAAAACGAATTAAAACGGTGTTCCTCTCGCTCGGCTAAAAGATAGATCTTATTCATATCTACTGTAGTCCGATAACTGTCCCAAATACCGAAAAGGTAAACAGGAATATACATCAGAAGCCATCTCGTGTCTAATACCTCTTTGGCCATATCAATATTTCCTTGAAAGGAATAAATCATGGCATAATTAACATGAGCTTTAATATTAACAAAAACTTCCCAAATAAATAATGCATATCCTCTAAGATATTTAGATAATAGCATATGCCCGAATCCCGGGAACGCTGCGGACCACCAAGCAATGATATAGGGATTTCTTAAATGCAATTGGGTTGTTCCTAGTGTACTAACATGGGCTTTATAACGTCTGGCAGTATTATCATTTGTATAGTTATTCATTTATTTAATCCACCTACAGGAACCATTTATAATATGTTTCCAAAAGTGGAATAAATTTATTCCTGTCCTTGTCAGAGTAGGTTTATTAAAATAAAAAAACTAGGAATTTCCTAGTCTCTAGAGTTAAAAATATATACATTTATAACTATTTAT
Source organism: Guptibacillus hwajinpoensis (assembly GCA_016841285.1). Taxonomy (GTDB): domain Bacteria; phylum Bacillota; class Bacilli; order Bacillales; family Bacillaceae_J; genus Schinkia. Next base: position 6,534 of record JAENZK010000225.1, read on the forward strand.
ATTATATTAAAAGTAATTTCCCTGTTATATAAAAGGAGAATTTGTTATGACACAAACATACGAATCTTTAATAACTGAATTTAACCTAGAACTAAACAGACCACTAACAACCAAAGAACTAGAATTTATCGAATGGCTTGTAGAAAGAATTAATGAGCAGCATGAATAGACTGGAGACTTATCCCTCTATTCTTGATTTCATCTAAAAGCAAATCAAGAAAATCTTTACTAACGCCAATCTCCACAGCCTTACGATATGAATCTAGCAATAATTCATCTGATAAGCTTTCTAATGAACGCACTTTTCTTCTTCTCCCTTTCCTACCAAAAAGATTCAACACAATTACTATTTTTACTATAAATGTAGATTTTTTTCAATAAAATTGTTCATAATTAACAAAATTTCTACAATATTTCTGAAAAAATTGTTCGTTATTCACAAAAAATAGACCTGATAGGTTCAGGTCTATGGTTTAAGGTATTTTATTTTGAGAGCCGTGAACCCGACCCTCTGGCCCAATCTTTTATTTTTCAGGAGTTGTTTTGAGCCAGAGTTCCCGACCCTGTGTCCCACTCTGCTTTTCTCTTCCGCGTCTCAATCAATCCGATTGCAATAACAGAGGCAATGATAAGATTAACTCCAGCCATCAGCATAACAATCGGAAGTCCATAGCTGTCAGCTAACGAACCACCAATTCCGACGACAAACGCAGCAACGATTTCGCCAATACCCATAATAAGGGCGCTGGCTGTGGCCATTAATTTGGGCGGTACGCTCTCCACGGGGATGATACTGATAAATAAAGATGTTGATGTTACAATAATACCCCCTAAGAAAATGAACGAAATGATACTGGCCGTTCCGGGAAACAGATAGAGCGCTAGTGGTGCAAGCGCGGCCATAAATGCAAAGAAAATAAGGGTTGGCCTGCGGCCGACTTTATCAGATGTAGTAGGAATGAATATTTGCCAAAACAAGGCGAGCAGACCGAACCCTGACATAATCATCCCCATCTTCTCAACGCTAACGTTGCTGAACTGTGTTAAGTATAACGGTGCATAGGAAAGCATAATCCACATTGATGACACATGAAATATACTAATCAAGATGCAAATAATAATATTTCGATTTTTGAAAATGGCGGAAAATTGTATCGGTTCTGGTTTAGACGCTGGCATTTCATCAGTTGACTTTGCCACATCAT
>JAENZK010000226.1 GCA_016841285.1 Guptibacillus hwajinpoensis
CTAGATGCAATATTCTAATGATATGTTAACCATAAATAAAAAAATTAATAGAATTAATAGTCATGAAATCTACTTTTCAATCATAGCTTTTAGTAAATGGACCACGAGATTGGCAGGCCACATGAGCCACAGGGTCGGGTTCCGTGTCCCAGCTCTTTTTGGGCCAGAGGGTCGGGAACTGTGTCCCGCCACTGCGCCAAAGGCTGCACTAGGCGACCAAGTTGGGTTCCACGCACTGCATTCCAGCTCCACAAATCTCGTAAATGGAAATGATCACCGATAAAATGAAAAGTAGGGAGAGACACTTAATATGCAAATTATTCGTAAAGCAAAACACGATGATATAAATAGAATCCAACAACTAGTGGGACAGGCAGGCTTACAAACGCACGGAATTGAACAAAATGTGGATAACTTTTTGATTATGGAAAAAGAAACACACAGCCTGTCCACAAATGGGGATGAGCAGTCACTTGTTGCTGTTGTCGGTTTTGAATTGCAGCAACAAAATGGGCTGCTGAGATCTTTTGTTATTAACGAAAAGTCTGATCAGCTTAATATATTGGAAATTATGAGGGCTGTTATTGATTATTCGAAAAAAAATAGCTTGCGGAAGTTGTTTTTATGCACAAGACATCAACAATCTGTTAAACTTTTTGACATGCTAGGGTTTCAAATGGCGGATGAAACGCCTGTGGAAATGTTAGATTTTGAACACTATCAAAACATAAGTAGTGAACAACCTGTGATTATGTATTATACTTTTTAGTTGATGAGAAGGTTTAAAGGAATTTTCCATATAAAAATGTTGGAATAACTAACAAAATCCACAAAGTTATCCACTTTTTTAAGATATTTATCCACATTATGTGGATATTTTTGTTTGTACAGATTAATATAAAATACAGAAAATAGCGATATAGCAACAGAAAGGACCTAGATATGAATAATTTAGAAACGCACCATTGGGTTGTGGATAAAAATTCATCGGAACTCACAAGTAATCCACAGATTAGGGACGCCTCCTTGTGGATAAGTAGGGAAGAAGTGGTCGCTTTTCCAACAGAAACGGTATACGGGCTAGGGGCTAATGCCTTGTCAGATCAAGCGATTTCGAAGATTTACGAAGCCAAAGGGCGCCCAAGCGATAATCCACTAATTGTCCACATATCCAATATTAATCAGTTAAATAAGTTAGTTAAAAATATTCCATCTGTGGCTCAAAAATTAATGGATGCATTTTGGCCAGGGCCATTAACGATTATTTTTGAAAGTAATGGGGTAGTTTCTCCAAAAGTGACGGCTGGTTTGCAAACAGTTGCAATTCGAATGCCTGATCATCCGGTTGCTCTTGCTTTGATTGAGGCTGCTGATGTACCAGTGGCTGCACCGAGTGCCAATCTTTCTGGAAAACCGAGTCCGACCAATGCGGATCATGTTCTTCATGATCTAAATGGAAGAATTGCTGGTGTGCTAGATGGCGGTGCCACAGGTGTTGGCGTAGAATCCACAGTCATTGATTGTACAAGCACTCCGCCGATGATTTTGCGTCCAGGTGGAGTAACGAGAGAAGAAATAGAAGCTGTGATTGGACCGGTAGCTGTGGATAAAGCTCTTTTAGAAAAAGACAAAGCGCCAAAATCACCGGGCATGAAATACACACATTATGCACCGAAGGCACCATTGATTATCGTGGAGGGCTCCCGTGACTTTATCCAAAAGCTCATAGATGAAGAGCGCCAAAACGGCAAAAAAGTTGGGATGTTGACAACTGAAGAAAACAAACAAGAATATAATGCCGATATCGTGATAACCTGTGGATATCGTGAGGATTTAAAAACAGTTGCCCACCACCTATATGACAGCCTACGCGCTTTCGATGAAGAGAAAATTGATATGATCTTTAGTGAAAGTTTTTCACAGACCGGTGTCGGCGAAGCTGTAATGAATCGACTATCCAAAGCCGCAGGAGGAAACTTTATAAAAGAATAAAATGTGGATAAGTACCGTCACAACAGCATGAGCCCCAGGGTCGATGCGCAAGCCACAGGGTCGTAAACTGTGGCCTCCAACCGCGGCCCCGATCCCAGGCACAACCGGCGTCCCACCCGCGCCCTGGGGACAGGCACCACCGAAGGCACAACTGGCGTGCCAACCGCACCCCGGGTGACAGGCCCCGCAGAAGGTACAATTGAAACCACAACATAATTTTTCCTCAATAATTCTAAAACCCTGTGGACGTGCATATGTTATAGAAGCACGTCCGAGGGGGAAAGACGATGGGAATAACGGAACTAATTGGGGAGATTATAACGCTCTCCATCATGGCAATAGCTCTTGGAATGGATGCCTTTTCGTTAGGCTTGGGGATGGGTATGATTCGTCTGCGACTAAAGCAGGTGTTCTACATAGGAATCACAATCGGAATTTTTCATGTAATAATGCCGCTCTTAGGAATTGGCCTCGGCCGCATGATATCTGCTCATTTCAGTGGCATTGCTACCTATATTGGTGGTGCACTTTTATTAATTTTAGGTATACAGATGGTTATATCCTCTTTCAAATCAGGAGAGCAGACCTTGGTTACGCCAATTGGATTTGGGTTAATTATTTTTGCATTAAGCGTTAGCCTGGACAGTTTTTCGGTGGGCTTGAGCCTTGGAATTTTCGGAGCACGCACGGCAGTAGCTATTTTTCTCTTTGGATTTTTTAGCATGGTCCTTACGTGGATGGGATTGTTGCTTGGAAGAAAAGTTCAAACCTGGCTTGGGTCGTATGGAGAAGCCCTTGGCGGCAGCATTCTCCTTGCTTTCGGGTTAAAGCTATTATTGCCATTTTGAAATTGAATGTTTTTTTGTAAAAAAATAATGCACAAGGGATTTCAGTATCGAACGAATCCTTTGTGCATTTTTTAGTATGCTTAGAACACTCCAATCCAATAAACGAGGAATTTTTTGAACTTTTTTTGATTATTTTGATTAAGTTATATTAGAAGCCGCCGCTTTGCTTTATAATAATGTGTATATGGTAAAATTTTGTGAGTGAAAGGGGGAGCTGTATGCGTAAAATCTTATTTATTTGTACAGGGAATACGTGCAGGAGCCCGATGGCAGAGGCTATTTTTAAGCATAAAACAAATAATCGTTTTGAAGTTAGATCTGCAGGCATTTTTGCGCACGATGGGAGTTCAGCTTCCGCTCATTCGATTGAAATTTTAAAAAATCAAGCTATTCCAATTGATCATAAGTCGAAGCAGCTTACGACGGAGCTTGTGGCCTGGTCGGATTTAATTTTAACGATGGGAAATAGTCATAAACAATTGATCCAGCAGCGCTATCCTAAGGCTAGTGAAAAAGTGTATAGTTTAAAAGAATTTGCCTTAAATAGTAAAGCAGATATCGCGGATCCGTATGGTGGCACATTGAATGACTATGAAAAAACTTTTACAGAAATTGAAGAGGCCATTCTTAAGCTTATTGAAAAATTGGACAATCTGGGTGAAGCGGATCAAAATTAGTGTTCCCGCCCAGCCCCTTAAGAATTTTTTTATATAAAAATAATGTTTTTTGGAGATTGAAGGAGAAACTGTTTCTACCATCAACGGGAGGCCATAATGCAGAGAAAATACAAGTTTAGCTTGCGCATGAAAGTTGTTGTTTTTATCACGTTTGTTTCAATCATAACGTATTCCGTCAGTGCATTTTTCCTATACTTCCTTTATGATTATGCGAAGAATTTCGTTCCAATGAGTGAAGAGATGTTTACAATTGCCACTTTATTATTAGGAATTGTATGGTCAGGGATTATTGCTTATTTTGCGGCCGGTTTTATCGTAAAACCGTTGCAAACTCTTGAGGTAGCTGTACATAAGGCTGCTGCTGGTGATATTTCTGAAGATGTGAAGGTGTCTAAATCGGACGATGAGATTCGTTCATTAGGACTTGCTTTTAATAACATGTTAAAATCATTGAGAACAATGGTAATCAATATTGAAGAAAACTTCCAAAGTACGAACCAAAATGTGGACCGCATTTCTGAAGCATCCAAAACGGCATCTATTCAAGCGGAGGCTATTTCGACAACGCTTGAGGACATCGCCAGTGGTGCGGAGCGCTCGGCTTGCGCGATTACATCAACGGTTGAATCGATAAATACTGTCACGGAAATTTCCCAGGAAGTCTTAAAGCATGCTGCAGATTCCCAAGAGGTTTCCTCCAATATGGTTGTTTCTTTGGAAAAAAGTAAAAAAATCATCCATTCGCTTGTCCAAGAAATTGAACTGCTTGCAAAAGAAAATCAATCGTCATTATCGGTTGTTCAACGATTGGAGAAAAACGCGAAGGAAATTGAAAATATCATTTCATTAGTTGGAGATATTGCAGAGCAAACCAATCTGTTGGCGCTCAATGCTTCGATTGAAGCAGCACGTGCGGGTGAGCATGGCAAAGGGTTTGCCGTTGTAGCCGAAGAGGTTCGTAAATTAGCGGATGAAAGTAGACAAGCTGTTCATGGAATTTCCGATTTAGTTGGGAATATTCAAGTGGAAGTTAAAAATGTCGTTACGCAGATTCTCGAGCAGGTTGATACTGCCAATAAAGGTGCCGAAAAAGGCATAGAAACGAATGAAGCGATTGAACAAATGACAGTGTCTGTTCATCAAATGGAGGAAGCCGTTCAACAAATCGCTGTTTTTGCCGGGAAGCAAATGAGCTATATTCAAGATACATCAACTCAATCTGAGGAAGTGGCGGCGATTGCCGAAGAAACTTCAGCAGGGTCCCAGGAAATTGCTGCAACGACAACAGAGCAGGCGATGATGATTGAAGATATCGCCACGATTGCGGGGCAATTATCAGATCAAGCACAAACATTGAAGCAAACAATTAATCAATTTCAATTAGGAGGCAAATAATATGAAAGTAGCAATTGCATCAGATCACGGTGGAATCCATATTAGAGCGGAGATTATGACTCTTATGGAAGAAATGGGAATTGAGTATGAGGATTTCGGCTGTGAATGCAGCAATTCCGTAGATTACCCTGACTACGCACTTCCGGTTGCGGAAAAAGTAGCAAGCGGGGAGTTCGACCGCGGCATCCTAATTTGCGGTACAGGAATCGGTATGTCCATTTCTGCAAACAAAGTAAAAGGCATCCGTTGTGCGCTCGTTCATGACTTGTTCAGTGCAAAAGCAACACGTGAACATAACGACAGCAACATCTTAGCGATGGGTGAACGCGTCATCGGCCCAGGTTTGGCTAGAGAAATTGCTAAAACATGGCTAACTACAGATTTCGAAGGCGGACGCCATTTAAATCGAATTACCAAAATCACAGAATACGAAAAAAAATAATAAAGTAGTGGGAGCGGGGTGCCATCGGCCTCCTCTCCCGCTATTTTTGTATGGGTAGTGGGCCAGAGGGTCGGGTTCTCTGTCCCGGTTTGCCCAAGTGGGCCAGAGAACCCGACCCTGCGTCCCAACAACCCCACGGCCCGACCCACCAAAAATACATATCAACCAAGAAAGGAGCCCTAAAAAGTGGAAATAGATTTAAACCTTATAAAAACTCAGCTTGAAACAGTGCTGGAAGACCTCCAGGCTGCTGCTAACCTCACCTCAGACCATATCCTCGTCATTGGGTGCAGCACAAGTGAAGTTATCGGCAAACGTATTGGAACATCCGGAACGGACGAAGTTGCAGAAACAATTTTCTCAGTATTTAAAAATTTTAAGCAAAAAACAGGTGTGCAGTTGGCCTTCCAATGCTGCGAGCATTTAAACCGTGCCTTAGTGGTTGAAAAAGAAACCGCACAACAAAAGCAACTCGAACAGGTTTCCGTCATCCCAGTCAGAAAAGCAGGTGGGGCGATGGCAACGTATGCCTACAGACATTTCCAAAATCCGCAAATGGTAGAATTCATAAAAGCCGATGCTGGCATTGATATTGGTGATACTTTTATTGGGATGCACATCAGGCATGTAGCGGTTCCGGTTCGCGGGAAATTAAAGGAAATTGGGCAAGCGCACGTAACAATGGTTCGGACAAGACCGAAGCTTATCGGTGGAGAACGAGCTGTTTATTCGGATATAGAGGAAAACACTTCTTGTACGAGCTGAAATATTTTGGTTTTTTATTAAAAATAAATATGTTACAATGGTTAACGAACATTAACATTCGGATTTTATCAAATTAATATATATACCTTAGGAGGTCAACATGGAACATTTAAAAGCACAAGACCAAGAGTTATATCAATCAATCCAAGAAGAACTTGGTCGTCAACGCAATAAAATTGAATTAATTGCGTCAGAAAATTTCGTTAGTGAAGCAGTAATGGAGGCACAAGGTTCTGTATTAACGAACAAATATGCAGAAGGCTATCCTGGTAAACGTTACTATGGTGGCTGTGAATATGTGGACGTAGCAGAAAACATCGCTAGAGATCGTGCGAAGCAAATCTTTGGAGCAGAGCATGTCAATGTTCAGCCACACTCAGGTGCACAAGCGAACATGGCTGTTTACTTCACAATTTTAGAGCATGGGGATACAGTTCTAGGAATGAACTTATCACACGGGGGACATTTAACACACGGAAGTCCAGTAAACTTCAGTGGTATCCAGTACAACTTTGTTGAGTATGGAGTCGACAAAGAAACACAACAAATCGATTATGAAGATGTTAGAGCAAAAGCGAAAGAACATAAGCCAAAATTGATCGTAGCTGGTGCAAGTGCATACCCACGTGAAATTAATTTCGCGAAATTCCGTGAAATCGCTGATGAAGTAGGAGCTTACCTAATGGTGGATATGGCTCACATCGCTGGACTTGTAGCAGCCGGTCTACACATGAATCCAGTACCATACGCTGATTTCGTAACAACAACTACACATAAAACATTACGCGGACCACGTGGCGGTACGATTTTATGTAAACAAGAATTCGCTCAAAAAATCGATAAAGCCATCTTCCCTGGAATCCAAGGTGGTCCATTAATGCACGTAATCGCTGCAAAAGCTGTTGCATTCGGTGAAGCACTACAAGACAGCTTTAAAGTGTACGCTCAAAATATCAAAGACAACGCAAAACGTCTTGGTGAAGGTCTACAAAAAGAAGGCTTAACACTAGTATCTGGTGGTACAGACAACCATTTATTATTAATCGATGTAAGCAAATTAGAATTAACAGGAAAAGTGGCTGAAAAAGCACTAGACGATGTCGGCATCACTGTTAACAAAAATACAATCCCATTCGATCAACAAAGCCCATTCGTAACAAGCGGTATCCGTATCGGTACAGCAGCCGTTACAAGCCGTGGTTTCGGTCTTGAAGATATGGATGAAATTGCAGCCATCATTGGCTTAACATTAAAAAATGTAGAAAACGAAGAAAAATTAGCTGAAGCAGTGAAACGTGTAGAAGCTTTAACTTCAAAATTCCAACTATATCCGAACCTATAATCATATAAAATTATAAAAAAAGCAGCCCCCAATAGTCGAGAATTCGACTAATTGGGGGCTGCTTTTTGTTGAGGTAGAGCCAGAGAGTCGGGTTCTCTGACTCGGTTATGCGGATGATCCGGGGAGTCGGGTTCTCTGACTCGGTTGCGCGGGTAAGCCGTGGGGTCGGGTTCTGCGTCCCGGGTCGGCGGGGATTAGGCTAGGCATTAGGCCGCAGTTCCCGACCGAAGCCACTGAAAAAGTCCCCTCAGAACAGCTAACAAAAGTGA
>JAENZK010000227.1 GCA_016841285.1 Guptibacillus hwajinpoensis
GTTAGCTGTTCTGAGGGGACTTTTTCAGTGGCTTCTTCCCGACCCCGCGTCCCACTTCATCTCTTTCAAATCCCATTCATTGTATCTCCGTATTTTGTGACTGTGTTTTTTCTAAATCCGCAATTGCAACAAAAGTAAAAAGTCCCGCACCCACTAAAAAAGCTATCCCAGATATAACCGTTAAGACTTTCAAATAATCTTCAGACATTTTATCACCCTTTATAACATTTCATGATAAGTTATAATATTCCAACGGATAAATTTAGTTAGGGCATAAATGACATAGTTTGACTTCTACAAACATCTTATTCTGATGTTTTTTTCTTTCGTATAATGGCAATCACTAATAAAAACAATGGGATAATAGTCTGGACCAAAGGAGCATAAAAAGGAAACACCAATGTTATATATGAAGTATATTCTGCTGAACTAGGGATTGACCAAAACGCAAGTTCTATAAAGATAATCGTAAGTGGCCATATTAATACCCGGTAGTCTGAGAGATTTAGTAATTGTGCGGTACCTAAAGCAGTTACATAAAAAAAGACTGAGATTTTAATAAAAGCCCCTACAATCCAAATGGCCATAGCCATCGATTCCAAGTTTTCAAAAAACTCCCCGAGGCTGATATATCTAGTTGCATTCATCAAGGGAAATTCCTTTGAAGGCGTCGTCGGTCCCAGTACAAATAGAACAGTTAAATTAACCACAACTAACGTTACCATTACGGCTAAAACGGTTAACATCCCATATTTCCTGCCTTTTTTCACATCTGTTAAAAAAGGCAAAAGGAAAATAATCAGGAAGAATTCTGAAAACCATCCTCCCGGCACTATAGCACCTTTGAGAGTAGGTCCTATTCCATTTCCTAATATCGGTAAAATATTCTTAACTTCAAAGTCTGGACTTAATAAAAAGACAAAAATAACAATCGGTCCAATAAACAAAGGTGAAAATAATTGAGCAAGTCTCCCCAACACCTCTATCCCACCTTGCACTGCGAATGCACAAAGCACGACCATTGATGCTATAATAACGCTTATCGGAGTATTATTCAAAAAAGAACTAACAATAAATTCGCTGTACCCTCTAACAATATGTCCAGTGGATACAAGGTAAACGAAAAGGATAATTATGCTGATTATTTTTCCAGCGAACCGACCGATAATTTGTTCACTAAATTGAATAACTGTTTGTTTGGGATATAGTTTATGCAATTCATAGGCGATATAAACAGTCGCAAATCCGATCACAGACGAGAAAATAGGTGAAATCCACAAATCATTCTTTGCAAATTTTGCTACAATACTAGGGACAGAGATGATAATTGTAGCAATAATGGAAGGATATAATAGAATCGCCATCTGTAGGGATGAAATTTTTCCTTTCTCCATTTATTGTTCCTTTCCTGTGTAAAATAAAATCATTAGTTATAATTTCATGAATGATGCAAATGGTTTAAACAGTGCGCTCAAGACTGTCAATGGACCTGCAATATTGGGGAGATCGAACATGGATAATCCCCAACCGATAAAAAGTAGAATAAAAAAAACTGCTTTTTCTTTTTTGGAGTACTTTTTTATTTTTTTCCATTGAATGAGGATGAGGATGATAATAAATATTGTCGCTCCGAGAAATGCATCCCATCTCACTATTCCTTCACCTCATCTTGCGGCAATGCTCCTGGCTTGTTGATACTACCCTCTCTGCGAATGTGAGCACTAACATTTATGTTTACATCTACTTCAGAAAACTGTTCATCCCACCGGTTTTCAACAGCTTTCCACTCTTTCGGATATTTCCTATAGAATTCCTTAGAAAAACCAACAATATCTGCATGCAACTCATGCTGTACTTTCTGTAAGGCCTCTTGAATTCGATTTTCAATTCTTTTCCTATAGGCACTTTCTACTTTTTTCAACATCTTTGGATCTCCAAAATCAAGATTTGTTTCATTTTGTACAATAGCTCCTTCTGTATCCACATCCACATTCATTTTCCATTTCCCTCCAATTATTTGAGGTGTTAAATTGACGTGCGCAGATACCGGATTTAAAGACACCACCCCTTCCTCATCTTCGATCTTTACACTAACTGTATATCCTTTTATTTCATCTCTTAACCATAAAATCCCTCTTGTTTCAGCTTCAGTTAAAGTCCCTATCATTTGATCCTTGTGAAAGACAGCCGTTCCATGAACATGAACATATTTAAGTGGTTTTCCTTCACTTATCTGCTCTGTTTTAATTTTCACGTAAGGAAGGGCAGTTGCTTGAGCAGTACCTGTTAACATTTCATCCACATCCTGGAGGGTTATCTGCATCCCGATACGAAACTTTGTTATTTCTCGTAAAACTTCCGCAGTGTACCTTTCTATATTAGGCATTAGTTCAAGAATAGTCTTTGGCTCCACTGCACTTACATATATATACGACCTTTCCCTGGGCTCTGGATGACGGAGCAAAAAATCTATTTGTTCTTGAATTCCCTGTTCTGCTAATTTTTTCCCAAATATAAACACCTTGCATTGCCCCCAAAAAATTTCACGAGGAATTTTCCCCTGCAGCTTTGACATAGCGTCCGCCAGATTCCTACCTACCTGGGATATTGTAGTTGTAATGTTCCCCCCTCCACTTCCACCACTTTGACCACCCCCACCGCTAAGTAATTTTGGTATAAATATTTGGATTGTGAGTTCAATTTGATTATCCTCATTTTTATCTATAGCTGCTCCTGTGACAATCGCCAAATCATTGACTTCAACCCGATCCCAGCAACCACTTAAAACAAGGATTGACATAAAAGCAGAAAGCAAAAGAAGGATTCCCTTCATGAAGTATGGCTCATTTCTCTTTTCAAACATGTGCGTTCATCTTCCTCTACTGTTCATCCTTTTTTCGGACTTGGCGCTTGTCCCGGGGACTGTCGGTATAAATTAGATTCCCCAGTAAGGTGTGGACGTGTATCCATCATCCACAGAGGTGATCTCCACAATGCGTCTTTCAATTCGCGGCCTTTTAGCGGTGCAAGTGGTGTTAAATAGGGCACCCCGAAGGAACGTAACGTGCACAAATGTATCGCTATGGCGATGATTCCCATAACAATGCCAAGCAGTCCTAATGTGGCAGCCAGCAGCATGATCGGAAAACGCAGCAGCCGAATGGAAATTCCAGCAGAATATCGTGGAATCATAAAGGAAGCGATTCCCGTAATGGCTACAATGATAACCATTGGCGCTGAAACTAATCCAGCTTGAACGGCAGCCTGACCAATCACAAGTGCGCCCACAATGCTGACAGCTGAACCAATCTGTTTTGGTAATCGAACGCCGGCCTCTCGCAGCGCTTCAAACGAAATTTCCATAAGCAGGGCTTCAACAAGGGCTGGAAAAGGGACTGCATCACGAGAAGCAGCCATACTCAACAGCAGTTGGGGTGGCACCATCTCTTGATGAAACGTTAAGACAGCAACATATAAAGACGGCAATAAAAGCGAAATTCCTAAAAACAAATATCGCAGCCAACGAATAAAGGTTCCAATCATAAATCTTTGATAATAATCCTCATGTGATTGAAGCAATGAAAAAAAAGATATAGGTGCAATTAAACAAAAAGGGGTTCCTTCTACTAAAATTACTGCCCGCCCTTCCAATAAATTTGAACAGGCTACATCCGGCCTTTCTGTTGACATGATTTGTGGGAAAGGAGAGTAAGGATTATCCTCAATCATTTCCTCAATATTTCCGCTTTCTAATATGCCATCAACTTGAATTCGTTTTAGACGATTCATCATTTCATCAATCAGTGTTTGATCGGCAATTCCCTCTACATAAGCTAGGACAACATTTGTTTTTGTATAATTACCAATTTTCATAGCTTGCATTTTTAGAGCAGGACTTTTGATAATACGCCGTAACAGGGATATTCCCACCTCAAGGGATTCAGTAAATCCTTCCCGCGATCCCCTGACTCCCCCTTCTGCTACAGGCTCTTCAATCGCCCGCTTCTCCCGTTTTGCCAATCCTAAAGAGTATCCACTCGCCTCCCCTTCGTACAGTAAAAGAGGATTTCCGTCTGAAATAGACTCAATACAATGAGCCACTGTAGTCACTTTCTTCACATTCAATACAGGCATTTTACTTTCGAGAAATTCGTTTAGCGTTTGAGACTCATCGGGATTTCTTTGCATAGAAGGAGTAAGCACAAAATGCTCTATCGCCTCCGTGTCTGAAAGGCCTTTAATATAAATAATGATGGCTCGCTGTTGACCGAAAAATAAAAACGAATGAAACATAACATCTGGGCAGTTTTCATATATGTAAAAAAACATGTTAACATTTTGATCAAAATTTTCATATAAAAGGTCTTGCAGTATAGAATCCTCGAGTTTCTTTTGCAATTGAGGCTTCGTTTCTTTCGCTTTGCTTAATAATTTATCCACATTACGAATCAAATAGATCCCCTCTTATTCGTCAACTCTACCTGCTTTTTTATTTATCATTCTTCTATTAGGTATTTTTATACAGTAAGCTATTAATTTACCTTCTTTATATTCCAAAAGAGCGTATCTACCCCTTTTGAGAAATAAGAAATGGGCTGTATTTCAGTGCTATTAATCTTATAACGAGTTAAAAGAGTGTTCCTATTTATTTCAGCCTCCGCTTTTTGCAGTGGCCATGGACAGTGCTGGATTTCACCACAAAAGATGTTACTTCCGTTATTCGAGCTAAAGAGGCAATATCGCTCAGTAAGCCAATGGTCCAGCGTTCCTTCTTTCGGAAAATACACTTCCGATACGGGGGAGTATTTAACTTGAAATGAAAAGGGGGGACTGGCCTTTTCCTTACGAACACTTTTACAATAAAAGGTTTGCCCCTCTTTTCGAAAAGTAACGGCAGCTTTTTTGTAGGGCAAATGATACCATCTTTTTGCTATTGTATTGGAGGCCCAGTTTTCAACATCAAGAGACAAAAAAAATACACCTGGTTTGCCATCATAATGGACATACGTCCTTACATTAATTTCGGGAAATGTAGGGGTTAAAGATATAGAGGACAATCCACGAGGATGTATTCCCTCTATCACCAATACAACTACTCCTAACCAAGCTGATCTATTATAAGTATCAATTTCTAAGGTAGAAGGAATATGCGGACGTAGTATTTCAGGTGGAATAGGCCAATGGATAAATAATAAGTTTCTCCAACTCTGGCTCATAATCCAATTTTTATCTCTCATGATATTCATACATACACCCCTTTCTTGTTAAATTTTATTTTCGTAGCTTATATCGCCTTGATTAACATAATTTCCCTTTTTATAGAAATACTAAGTATAGGAGTTCTTGGCAAATTGATGTTGATAGTGGAGATGTAAATATGTCGAACATTTTATACTATTTATCTTTAACAATGGTTTCCATATTATTTATCCTTTTTTTAATTATTCTTATTGGCTGGCGTTGGTTGATGAAAAAAATAGTGAAGCAGATGGGGAAAATTATTTTAAGTGATAGCTATCAAGAAAATATTATCGAGTTGATACCTGGGCTTCGACATATGGGCATTCAAAACATGCTCGAAAATAGCTTGCGTGCCGAAACAGGCGACGTGCTTCATCGTCCCCTTGGTTCATCAAAAAAATGGCCGCATCTAGACCCGATTACCTTTATTCCCGCACAGACGACACCATTTCCATTAGATAAAGACGAAGACATTGACGTAACGGTCACAATCGGGCCAAACGCAAAAAAACCACTGAAAATTCAAATTCCACTTATGATCAGTGGGATGGCTTATGGGATTGCACTTAGTGAACAAGTTAGATTGTCTTTAGCAGAAGCAGCAAAAAATGTCGGTACGGCCATTAATTCCGGAGAAGGCGGAGTGATGCCTGAAGAATTAGATACAGCAGGAAAATATATTTTACAATTTTCTAAAACTGAATGGTCAAAGGAAGAAGAGAAAATCAAGCGAGCTGATATGATTGAAATCAAGATGGGACAAGGGGCAATATTCGGGATGGGCGGCAGAATTTCACCCAAAAATTTAACTGGCCGTGCTCGTAAAGTGATGGGGCTTAAAGAACATGAAGATGCCGTAATCTTTGATAATTTCTTCGAAAATCAAACATTGCAAGATTTGAAGGAACTGGTTGAAAAACTTCGAGACCTGACAGACGGTATTCCTATCGGGGTAAAAATAGGTACTGGTGGAAATATTGAAGAAGATATTGACCATTTAATCAACTTAGGTGTTGATTTTATCGCCATTGACGGTGGTCAGGCAGCCACACTCGGTGCACCTCCTGTTTTATCTGATGACATGGGCATCCCAACATTACATGCCGTCATCCGGGCAGTTCATCATTTAGAAAAGAGAAATATGAAGGAGCAAATTAGTCTAATTGTTTCTGGCGGACTTTTCGTTCCTGGGCATTTCTTAAAAGTGCTTGCTCTTGGAGCTGACGCGGTCTATTTAGGCTCTGCTATTCTTTTTGCTGTCTCACATCCTCAAACTTTGAGTACGTTACCCTTTGAACCACCTACACAAGTGGCATGGAATCAAGGGAAATTCAAGGATCAATTTAAAATCGAAGTCGGTGTAAAATCAGCAGAGAACTTCCTAACGGCATGTGTCGAAGAAATGAAAGTAGCCTTAAGAGCAATGGGAAAACGTTCTTTAAAAGAGTTGTCAAAGAAAGATTTAGTATCTTACGATGAACTGACTGCTAAAATGGTCGGAATTCCTTTTACCTTTGAAGCTTTGGAAAACAAACAAAAAGAGGACTAAATATGCTAAACTTTTTATTCTATTTGATATTTATAATAATGATAGCCATTTTATTTATCTCATCTATATTTATACTTATAGGTTGGCGTTGGATTATCAAACAAATAGTGAAGAAAACTGGGAAAATTATTTTAACGGATAGCTACCAAGAAAATATTATGGAGTTACTGCCCGCGCTTAGGCATGTGGGTATTCAAAATATACTCGAAAATAGCTTGCGGGCTGAAACAGGCACCGTCTTATACCGTCCACTTACTGGCTCTTCAAAAAAATGGCCGCATTTGGACCCGATTACCTTTATTCCTACACAGGTTTCACCTTTTCCGGTAAATGGCGATGAAGATGTAGATATGAAGGTCATTATTGGACCTAAGGCAAAAAAACCAATGAAAATTTCTATTCCACTAATCATCAGCGGTATGGGCTACGGAGTTGGACTTAGTGAACAGGCAAGGCTTGCTTTAACAACAGCAGCAAAAAATGTCGACACTGCCATTAATTCTGGAGAAGGCGGAGTGTTGCCTGAAGAATTAGATGCTGCCGGAAAATATATTCTACAGTTTTCCAAAACTGATTGGGCAAAGGAAGAAGATACTATTAAACGTGCCGATATGATTGAAATCAAATTGGGACAAGGTGCAGTAGTTGGCATGGGTAAAACAATTTCACCTCAAGATTTAACGGGGCGTGCCCGTGATGTGATGGGACTTGAGGATAATGAAAAAGCCGTGATTAGGGAACTTTTTATTGAAAATCAAACATTACTAGATATGAAAGAATTAGTAGAAGAGCTTCGAAATATAACGGGCGGTGTTCCCATTGGAGTGAAAATTGGAATGGGAGGAAAGATTGAAGAAGATATTGACCATTTAATAGAAATGGGCGTGGATTATATTGCAATAGATGGTGGACAA
>JAENZK010000228.1 GCA_016841285.1 Guptibacillus hwajinpoensis
AGGCGAGCAAATATTATTAGACGCTCTTCCAGAAGCATTAACTGTGACTGAGCGGGTTTGTTCCTCTATTTCGGTAGCAACGACAAGAACCGGCATTAATATGGATGCTGTTCGTCAAATGGGCAATATCATTAAAGAAGCGGCAGAGCGAACAAAGGACCAAAATGGCCTAGCTTGTGCCAAGCTTGTTGTATTCTGCAATCCAGTTGAGGATAATCCGTTTATGGCTGGAGCATTTCACGGTGCTGGCGAAGGTGAAGTTGTTATCAATGTTGGGGTTAGCGGTCCAGGTGTTGTCTTAAATGCATTGAAGCGATACCCCGAAGCTGATCTTGGTCAAGTTTCCGATGTAATTAAACGGACAGCGTTTAAAATAACACGTGCAGGAGAATTAATTGGTCGAGTTGTGGCTGATCGTCTTAATGTACCATTTGGTATTATGGACTTATCATTAGCCCCGACAAACGCACTAAACGATAGTGTTGCCGAAATACTAGAAGAAATTGGATTGGAACGGGTTGGAACACATGGAACGATTGCTGCTCTTGCTCTAATGAATGATGCAGTTAAAAAAGGAGGAGCAATGGCAAGTTCCTACGTTGGGGGCTTAAGTGGTGCTTTTATACCTGTAAGTGAAGATAACGGCATGATCAAGGGGATCGTTGACGGTGCCCTTTCATTATCAAAGCTAGAAGCAATGACATGTGTCTGCTCTGTTGGACTTGATATGATTGCTATATCAGGTGATGCCTCACCTGCTACAATTGCTGCGATGATCGCTGACGAGGCCGCAATTGGAATGATTAATAAGAAAACAACAGCCGTACGTGTGATCCCGGTTCCTGGTAAGGCTGAAGGTGAAATGGTTGAGTTTGGTGGACTTCTTGGTCGAGCACCTGTTATTGGAGTAAATGCTTTTAGTTCGGAGAAACTTATTCAACGCGGAGGACGAATTCCTGCTCCACTCCAGGCATTGATTAACTAAATAGGCTATGGTAACATTAAGTTCCTTGGCAGGGGCGTACAGGAATCTCTATTAGTAGGGGTTCCTGTATTTTTTTCTATAGAATATTTTCGCGGACAAGTCTCATATAATACAATGTTACTACTTTGAAAAGGCGGTACATAACATGAGATTGGGAATCATTTTTTTCATTATTTTATTTATGATTGGATGCAGTAATCAAAACTTGTCTAACACTGACAAAGCATTGGTCGAAAAATTTCATGAACAAATGCAGGACGTGAATCAACTAATAGATGAACTTGATCTATTACTAATTGAATTTCAAAGAAATGATGAATTAGCGGAAGCAATTGAAATGATGGAAACAGCCAAAAGCGAAGCAAATAAAATTGTCGGAGATTTACAAACATTTAAAACTGAAAATAACAGTTTAAAAGAATATAGAAAAAGGTATGAAGCAGCACTTATCCAATATACTACTGGACTCCAGTTGCAAATCGATGGGATGAAAAACTGGGATGGTCAAAAAACAACCGAAGGATTTCAACAAACAGAACAGGCTAAAAACGATTTAAAACAGTATTTTGAAGGCTGGCCTTTCTAATAAGACAGACAGCCTTCATCTTCACTCATGATCAACTATTATTAACCCATTCACTATACAAACCGCTACCGTTACAACCACAGCATTGAAGAGGTTCACCAAAATAGAATTCAGTGCCGGCAAAGTAGTGGATTCCTTTCCCTTTGCAATCCGGACACATGTTTTTTTCTTCATATTTGGCCATTCGAGACATTTGCCAATTACTAAAAAACCCCATAATAACACCTCACTTCCTAAAAGGTAGGTAATTGATCAAGATTGTTTTCTTTTATACCATCAGGTTCACTTCGAATAATATCTCTGCCATATTTATGGAAAACATCAACATGTGCAATTTTTCCTTCTTTCGCCTCATTTAATGCTGTTACATAATCTAAATCTCGACCGCTTTCCATTCGAAAAGCAATAATATCACCGTCATCATTTTTCTTAACAGCCTTTATTACGTCTTTTCCCGTATTATCTATATTCGTTATTTCTGGATTCGCTTGATCCTTGCTTTCGTTTTTGTAATTATTATATATTTGTTCATAGTTTTTTGTGTCCATACGCACACCTCCATAGATTATTATGTCCTTTAAAAATGGATATATGTGTTATACACTATTATTTAAGGTTACAATGTCTTGTAACTGTTAATACTGGCTACTGGAGATTAGTAAATGTAGGAGGAAATAATACATGTCAGGACCATCTTTACATAAGCTTACAGCACACCGTTCGATTCATAATGGCTCCTTATTTGAGGCGAGGGATATACTTGAAGTTCTTGAACAGGTATACCAGGAAGGGAAAGCAGATCATGCAATACTTGCTGCCCGCACTCTTGCCGAACATTGGGAAACTCGAACTATCGCCCATGCAGATTCTGAGGAAGAAGGATTCTATCAAAAAAAACTGGAGGAGAATCCTGATTTAGGTGAATTTATAACAATGCTTAAAAGAGACCATCAATTGTTTCGAAGAATTATTGGCGAAATTAAAGAAATCATTGATGAACACGGCGTCAATAATGATGTTATTGACCGTTTTAAAACAATTTCGGTTCTTGTTCAAATTCACAATCACGATGAAGAAACACATTTATTAGGTGAACACTAACTAAATAAAAGCATTAAAAAGCCACTTTAAAAGTGGCTTAATTTCTCTCTTCATATTTGACAGCTTTTTTCGGGTTCATTTTCCGATAAACAATGTATTTTCGAGATAAATATTCTAAAGGTAAGCTCCAAACATGAACCAACCTCGTGTAAGGCCATACTGCAAATAAAACAAAGGCTGCTAAAATATGAAGCTTAAATCCGAGCGGGGCAACAGCCATTAATTCAGGGTAGGGACGGAATGTTAATATCCCTCTAAACCATGGGCCGATGACTGCTCGATAATCAAACGTCCCCCCTGATGCTGTGTAACCAACGGTATTACTAAATCCTATAACTGTAACTAATCCAAGAATTAACAGTACAACAACATCCATAATCGAACTTTGTTTCTTTAAACGCGTGCTATTTACACGACGAATCGTTAATAATGCACCACCGATCACCATCGCTAACCCTGCGGCTCCACCAAACCACAGCGCTCCGAAATGGTACATATGCTCAGTAATTCCGATTACATCATAAAACCCTTTCGGAATGAGAACACCCGCAACATGACCAAAAAAAACAAAAATTACACCATAGTGGAAGAGTACGCTCCCCCATTTAAGAAGATTATCTTTTTGCAAAAATTCACTTGATTTTGCTCCCCAACCATATTGATCATAATTATATCGATGAATGTGTCCGACCACGAAAATCGTAAGCGATAGATATGGGATTAAAACCCACAAAAAATAATCAAATGCTGTCATAAAGTACCTCCATTCTAAATTAGTGCGGGGTAAAGCCGGCTTCAGTATTAGCCGGCATTATGGTTTACATTTACTTTTTGGGCTGGCAAGTAGGATGCCATTGCCGTTACACAGGCTTTCAACAAATACCCGTAAGGATTATCATCCTTTTCTAATTCAGACAATAGCTCATCAATTGGTTTTTTATGAATCAAAAATATTTTTTGAACGGAAGCAGTATCCGCCTCTGACGCAAATTCTAAAACAAGCGGCAAATAATCTGGGAGTTCATCACCAGTAATGTAAAAACCCGCTTTTGCAAATTCCATTTTCAGTTTGACAAAGGCTAGTCCCCGCTCTCTTTGCTCTCCAAATGTATTATGAGTTAAGTAGAGTGTCGTCCGTTCACTGAAATCAAACCACCTGACATAGTTTTCAGAAAGCTCCTTATAGGGTGTCTGATTGATATAACTTAGAAATTGCTCAAAACAATATTTGATCCCCTTATTTTCAATTAGCCCAACACATTCATTAATTTCTTCGTTTTCAACCCACTCATAATTTGGGTATCGCAAAAACAGGGAACACAATTTAAAAGTATATTTACATTCTTCCATCCATCGCTGTTCCACCTAAATCACCCCAATATTCTTCACTGAACGCATAAAGGTCATCGTAGTTCTCAGTACCAAGGCTGCAGCCATTGCAACTTTCCATGAACTCATACCCTACAGAGCCCTGACCTTGATACATATTCCCCGCTTCTTCACGATGGGATTTCGGAATTACATAGCGGTCATCATATTTCGCTATGGCTGATAGCTCGTACAATTCAATCGCCGTTTTTTCAGTTAAACCGGCTTCTTTTAGGATCGACTTATCAAACTCTTTATCCAGGTTCATGCTGCGCATATAACTTCGCATCGCGACTAACTTTTTCAACACACATTCAATCACTTTTGTATCACCAGCTGACATTAAGTTTGCTAAATATTGAATTGGTATTCTAAATTGCTTAATTGTTGGAAAAATCACGTCCGGCCTCAAATCATCAATTTGCCCACCTAATGCACTGGTAATCGGGCTTAAAGGCGGGATATACCAAACCATCGGCAATGTTCGATACTCTGGATGCAAAGGAAGAGCAACCTTATATTTTACAGCCAGCTTATAAACTGGAGATTCCTGTGCGGCCTCAATCCAATCCTCAGGAATTCCATCTTTTTTAGCTTGTTTAATGACGTCCGGGTCATTTGGATCAAGGAATAATTTCAGCTGTGCCTCGTACAAATCTTTAGGATCATTTACTGATGCCGCTCTTTCCACTTCATCGGCATCATATAAAACAATACCAATATAACGAAGACGACCCACACAAGTTTCGGAACAAACCGTCGGCTGACCATTTTCAATCCGTGGAAAGCAAAATGTACATTTATCTGCTTTATTTGTTTTCCAATTGAAATAAACCTTTTTATACGGACAGCCTGACATACAAAAACGCCAACTCCGACAGGCGTCTTGGTCTACTAGGACGATACCGTCCTCATCCCGTTTATATATAGCACCCGAAGGGCAAGAAGCAAGACAAGATGGATTCATGCAATGCTCACAAATTCTTGGCAAATACATCATAAATGCCTGTTCGAATTCTTGGATAATCCCTTCATCAACGCCATTCATGTTATAGTCTTTTTTTCCTGTTTGGTAAACCCCGGCTAAATCATCTTCCCAATTTGGCCCCCATTGGATGTCCATATACTCGCCCGTAATCTGCGATTTAGGACGGGCTGTCGGCTGATGCTTTTTCTCTGGGCTTTTAATTAAATGCTCGTACTCATATGTCCAAGGCTCATAATAATCCTCAAGCTTTGTAAGATTTGGATTGTAAAAAATATTTAGAAGTTTGCTCACTCGGCCGCCTGCTTTCAATTCAATACGACCGTTTTTTAATTCCCATCCACCTTTATGGGTTTCTTGATTTTCCCATTCCTTCGGATATCCGATTCCAGGTTTTGTCTCAACATTATTCCACCACATGTACTCTGCACCTTGACGATTGGTCCAGGTATTTTTACATGTTACACTGCACGTATGGCAACCAATACATTTGTCTAAATTCATGACCATCCCAAATTGTGCTTTAATCTTCAAGCCAATCCACCTCACTACGTTCTAGTTTCCGGATAATCACCTTCTCATCCCTTTGGGTACCGGTTGGTCCGTAATAATTGAAACCGTAGCTTAATTGCGCATAGCCTCCAATCATTTGTGTTGGTTTTACATAAATTCTTGTTGGACTATTAAAGGTACCACCGCGATCTTTCGTAATCGTTGTTCCTGGTACATTTATTAATCGGTCCTGAACATGGTACATAATCGCCATCCCTCTAGGTAAGCGATGAGTCACTACAGCGCGGGCAACCACTACACCGTTTCGGTTATACATTTCAAGCCAATCGTTGTCATTAATACCTACTGATTCAGCATCCTCAAGATTCATCCAAACATTCGGACCACCACGGAACAAGGTTAACATATGTAAGGTATCTTGGTAGGTACTATGGAACGACCATTTAAAATGCGGTGTTAAGTATCGTAATTCTATTTCTTTTCCTTTTGATTGGGGTCGTCCATCCTTGTTATAAAAAGCAGCTTTTCGTAGCGGTGCCTTAAAGGTTGGCAGCTCTTCCCCAAACTCAAGCATCATTTCATGATCAAGGTAAAAATGCTGTCTACCAGTTAAAGTCCGAAATGGAATTAACCGCTCTACATTTGTAGTAAAAGGACTATAACGACGGTTACCTGTTTCTGTTCCACTAAACACAGGTGACGAGATAACCTTTCTTGGCTGTGCTGTAATCTCGTCAAATGACATATGCTCTTCCGCACGTTCCTCAGCCAAATCTTTTAATTTTTGACCAGTTTTCTTTTCCATTGCGTCCCAGGCCTTCATCGCTAGCGACCCATTCGTTGTACTTGAAAGCGTCAAAATTGTTTCCGCAGCATGGCGGTCAAACGAAAGATCTGGGCAGTCATGATATTCCTTACTTTTCGAAACGCCTAATATATCTTTTAATTCGTCATATTCCTCTTTTGCATCCCAAATAAGGCCTTTAGCTCCAATTGTTTCACGGATATTGGTACCCAATGATATGAACTTCTCGTAGACTTTTGTTAAATCCCTATCGACAACATGAATTCGAGGGAAGTTTTCACCAGGAACAGGTTCCGCACCGTTCTTTTTCCAATCTGGTATTAATCCTAACGCTTGTGATGTTTCATCAGGTGTGTCATGCAATAATGCAGATGCAACAATGTCCTTAACCGGATTTGGAAAATGTTTTTTGGCAAGCTCTTGAAATGTTTTTGCTAATTTTTTGAAGATATCCCAATCCGATCTGCTTTCCCATGGTGATGTAATCGCAGGATTAAACGGATGAATAAATGGATGCATATCAGTTGAACTAACATCATATTTCTCATACCATGTTGCAGCAGGTAATACGATATCTGAATATAAGGCCGAACCGGACATCCGGAAATCAAGTGTAACCAATAAATCTAGCTTTCCTTCGGCGGCCTCCTTTGGGGCCTCTATCTCAACAGGCATTTGCGTTTCTTCTTGGCTTCCTAATATATAAGAATGTGTACCTAGTAAATGTCTTAAGAAATATTCGTGTCCTTTTGCAGAACTCCCAATTAAATTAGCTCTCCAAATGAACATTGTTTTAGGAAAATTAACTGGGTTTCCTGGCTCTTCAATAGCAAATTTCATCTGTCCGTTTTTCACTTGGTCGACAACATATTTAACAACTTCCTCATTGGTAGTTGCCTTTGATTCTTCATATAAGTTAATAGAATTCTTATTAAATTGCGGATAGAATGGCAACCATCCCAGGCGTGCTGCCATCACATTATAGTCGCCCATATGGCTGTATCTCGGTTTATCCACCAAAGGTGAAATTAAGTTTTCCGTCTTTTGCTCATCATATCGCCATTGCTCTGTTACGAAATAAAAGAAGGAAGTTCCATTTTGCAGGCGTGGTGGTCCACCCCAGTCACGTGCCATTGCTAACGTTTGCCACCCTTCAAGTGGGCGCACCTTTTCCTGTCCAACATAATGAGCCCAACCACCGCCATTAACTCCTTGGCATCCTGTTAATAATACGAGATTAATAATTGACCGATAAATGACGTCTGAATGGAACCAATGATTGATTCCCGAACCCATAATAATCATCGAACGCCCCTTGCTATCAATGGCATTTTGGGCAAATTCCCTTGCTATTTGG
>JAENZK010000229.1 GCA_016841285.1 Guptibacillus hwajinpoensis
GCCCGTTTAGCGACGAATAAACTGGAGCACATCGACTGAGATAAAGGAAACACGACGAATGAAATGAGTCGATGTTGACTTATCGTAGGGAGGTGGGCGAAGTTTACTAGTCGCTGGGCGCTGGAGCTAGACAATAAGGAAGGTACCCCACAGTGAAGAAGAGGTACCTCATATTTTTAATGCGATAACAATTTACTAATAAGATTTTAATTGCTCTTTAATGACATCTATTAATTGGTCGACGGCAACTTCGAATGTTTCTCCAGTCTTACGAAGTTTTAATTCGACGATGCCCTCTTCCGCTTTCTTACCAACGGTAATCCGAATTGGGAAACCGAATAGATCAGAGTCAGCAAATTTAACACCTGGACGCTCAATACGATCATCATATAATACTGATACAGATTCACTATTAAGCTTATTATAGATTACATCTGCCAGTTCTTTTTGGGTTTCAGTCTTCATATTAATTGGAATAAGATGGACTTCAAATGGTGTTACAGATACTGGCCACATAATGCCATTTTCATCATTATGCTGTTCCACAATAGCCGCCACTGTTCTTGAAACACCAATACCATAGCAGCCCATGATCATTGGCTGTGACTTTCCATTTTCATCAAGATAGGTCGCTTTCATGGACTCACTGTAAACAGTCCCTAATTTAAAGACATGTCCAACTTCAATGCCTTCCGCAAACTGAATTGTTCCCTTTCCATCCGGTGAAGGGTCACCTACTTGGATAAAGCGTAAATCAGCGACCTGGCTCGCCTGAAAATCGCGGCCTATATTTACCCCGGTATAATGGTAATCCGTTTCATTCGCACCGCAGACACCATTTACTACAAATGGAACTGCTTGGTCTGCAATGATAACCACATCTTCTGGTAACCCAATTGGTCCCACTGAACCAACTTCTGCTTGTAAAACATTCAATGTTTCTTCAGCTGATGCAAGTTCTACCGATTTAGCATCTAATAAATTTTTAACCTTTATGTCATTTACCTCATGGTCCCCACGAACCACGACTAATACAAATTTTTCATCTACTTTAAAGAGCAATGATTTTATACATTTTTCTTTAGGTACACTTAAAAACTGTGAAATTTCTTCAATTGTTTTTTGATTTTTCGTTTCAACTTTTTCTAAAGTTGCTAATCCTTCATTAGATTTTTCATATTGAGCAATAACCGGTGCCATTTCGATATTAGCTGCAAAATCAGATTCATTAGAGAAGGCAATCGTGTCCTCCCCAACATCTGTTAGCACCATAAACTCTTGTGAATTTTTACCACCTATCGCACCAGAGTCAGCGATTACTGCTCTAAAATTCAAACCACATCTTCTAAAAATATTAGAGTACGCTTTTACCATATCATTATAGGCATCATCCAAGCTTTCTTTTGAAGCGTGGAAAGAATAAGCATCCTTCATAATAAATTCTCGACCTCTTAAAAGTCCAAACCGAGGACGAGCTTCGTCACGGAATTTAGTTTGAATTTGATATAAAACTAGCGGAAGCTTTTTATAAGAATTGATTTCATCTCGAACCAATGAAGTGATTACTTCTTCATGTGTTGGACCAAGGGCAAAATCACGGGCATGGCGATCTTTAATTCTAAATAATTCAGAACCATAATTATACCAACGGCCTGTTTCTTGCCAAAGCTCAGCCGGCTGTAAAGTTGGCATCAGTAATTCTGAACCGTCGATTGCATCCATTTCTTCCCGAACAATTTGTTCAACCTTCTGTAATACTTTTTTAGCTAATGGCAGATAACTGTATACACCAGAAGCTGTTTGGCGCATAAATCCTGCTCTTAATAATAATTGATGGCTTTTAATATCGGCATCAGCCGGTACATCTCGTAAAGTAGGAATAAGCATTTTACTTTGTTTCATTTTTAGCACCTCTTCATTATAACAGCAATTGTTACGTTTTTTATACGAGCAAATTATAGGAAATATCTTTGAATATCATTCCAAGTAACTACTAACATTAAGAGCATAAGTAGAGCAAAGCCGATAAAGTGGACAATCCCCTCTTTTTGCGGATCGACCGGTTTGCCACGTACCGCCTCTATTCCAATAAAGATAAGCCGACCACCATCAAGTGCAGGAAGTGGCAATAAATTTACGATTCCAAGATTTATGCTCAATATAGAGGCCCACCGCATTAAATTAAAAATTCCCGTTTGGGCCACTTCATCTGTAAGACTATAGATTCCTACAGGTCCTGATAAATCATCGATAGAAAATTGACCAACAATAAGCTGGCTTAACCCAACGAGTATTTGTTTGGTCCAAAAATAGGTTTGTTCGAAGCCATAACTTACGGACCCTAAAATGGACTTTTCTACCGATGGGTAGACACCAATAAATCCTATACCTTCGTTATCCCTTACTTTTGGGGTAACAGGTACTTCTAATTGTTCCCCACTGCGTTCTACTGAAAACAACAGTTCCTGATCGCCATTTTGTTGAATTATTTTAACCATTTCATCCCAGTTCGTAATTTCTTGGTCATCAATAGACAGTACTCTGTCTCCTTGTTTTAATCCTGATTCAAGGGCGGAGCCATCACTAGTTAACTCACCTAAAATCGGCTCTTTCACCGGTGTTCCAACAAGTGTACCTAAAACCACAAATAAGACTAATGCCAAAACAAAGTTCATCATTGGTCCTGCAAAAATTTGCATTGCTCGTTGTGGAACTGTTTTAGACGCAAATTGTCTATGATATGGAGCAATCTGTGTTTCTTGGTCATCAAGAACTAGCATTGCCTTTTCATCAATTTGGAAGGACAGCAAACCTTCATCATCTTGTTCATAACCGGAAATGTATAATCTATGTACTAAATCAATTTGTTCAACTTCAATGACTTTTGCATTCGGATATTTTGTTTTATTGTTTACAATTATTTTTGTAACTTTATCATTATGTCCAAATACTAGACCGACATTGTATCCTGGTTTGATTTCTACTAATTCTGGGTCTTCACCAGCTACCCTGACAAACCCCCCAAGTGGTAATAATCGGATTGTATAAAGTGTTTCATTCCAGCGAAACGAAAATACCTTTGGTCCAAAGCCGATTGCAAATTCACGACAAAGCATTCCAGCGCGTTTTGCAAATACTAAATGCCCAAGTTCATGAAAAAAAACTAGCGCTCCAAAAATGATAATGAATGCAATTACCGTGTTCAAATGAAAAACCACCTTTTTTAAAATTTCCTATTTCAGTTTAATGATCTTACAAAATTTCTCGTTTCCTGATCAATCGCTGTGATTGTGTCTAAATCAGGGTTCTTAATAGGAGAATGTTGCTCAAGAGCCTTTTCAATCAAGGCTTCTATATCTAAGAAAGCGATTTGTCTATTTAAAAATAGCCCAACAGCCTCTTCATTTGCAGCATTAAGTACCGTTGTCATCGTTCCGCCAACTTTACCAGCATCATATGCAAATTGTAAACAACGGAATCTTTCTAGGTTGGCTTCTTCAAAATGAAGCATCCCTACCTCAATTAAGTTTAACCTTTTAGAAAGAGGTAGTGCAAGTCTTTCGGGATATGTTAATGCATATTGTATTGGCACTCTCATATCAGGGGAACCAATTTGTGCAATCATACTAGTATCTTGAAATTCTACCAAGGAATGAATAATGCTTTCCCTATGTAAAACGACATCAATTTTTTCATATGGCATATTGAACAACCAATGTGCTTCAATAACCTCCAAGCCTTTATTCATCATCGTAGCGGAATCAATTGTAATCTTAGCTCCCATCGACCAATTTGGATGATTAAGAGCAGATTCAACCGTAACATCCTTCAATTCAGACCGGGTCCGGTCCCGGAAACTTCCACCGGAAGCTGTTAAAATAATTCGTTCTAAAGCCTTTTTATCTTCTCCATTCAAACATTGAAAAATAGCAGAATGTTCACTGTCCACAGGTAAAATATGAACATTATGAGTTTTAGCAGCCCCCATCACAAGATGACCAGCTGTAACTAAAGTTTCTTTATTGGCAATGGCAATCGTTTTTCCTGCTTCAATCGCCTTTAAAGTAGGCTTTAAGCCAACGCTTCCCATAACAGCGTTTACGACAACTTCGGAATCGACATTCGCAGCTACTTCAATTAAGCCCGCGTCGCCATAAACAACTTTAACTTGATCCGGAACCCTAGACTTTAAATACTCACAGCTCTCTTTATCAATAACTGAAACAACCTTTGGTATATATGTATGAATGATGTCCAAACCCAATGTTAAATTTTTTCCGATAGAAATTGCTTCTAATGTAAAATGATCGGGATGCAGCTTGATCACATCTAATGTTTGCGTACCGATGGACCCAGTTGCTCCAAGTAAACTTATTTTTTTCATAGCTGCTCCTCTGAATAAAATTATATGAATTGTAAAAAGTGTAGAATCGGTAATACAAAAAGCAGACTATCAAACCTGTCCAAAATTCCACCATGGCCAGGAAGGAGATGGCCTGAATCCTTTACTGCAAAATGTCTTTTTAATGCTGATTCCACTAAGTCACCCATCTGACCAAAGAGAGAAGTGACTACTGTTACGACCAAAACAAAAAGTAAAGAGGGATGCAACGGACTTACGATTTGAAAGATGACTCCTACCAATAGTGCAGATAAAACCCCGCCAACAAAGCCTGCAACCGTCTTATTCGGACTAATTTCAGGCCATAGTTTTCTTTCCCCGAATGCTCTCCCGATAAAGTACGCGCCAGAGTCCGTTGCCCAAATGACAAATAATGCAAAAAAGACGTAAGATAAACCGGCCATTCTTGTTTCAATTAAATAAAAGAAGCCAACGCCAACATATACAGTCGATAAAATGATAAATCCTGCATCATCAAATGTAAACTCGTTTTTTGAAATGACGGTGTATATTAATAGCAGCATGACAACAATAAGAGCCACTTCAATTTTGGAGATGTTGGTGCCAACACTATTCAATAAAAATGAATTTGGAATTAACAATACCCATAAAAAAACAAACGAGATTAAACCAGGTATGGATAACACGTGAATCTTTTTCATCTTTATTAATTCTTTCAAGGCAATTGTACCTAATAGATACACTAAAATAATAAATGGGGTTTTCCCTATTATAACGAGGGGTAAAAAAATAGCTGCTGCAATAATTGCTGTCAGTATTCTAGTTTTCATACATAAATCATCCTTTTAAAAGATCCGCCAAAGGCAGTGTAACTTTATTCTGTTGCGTTTTTATACCAAGCTATTTAAAGTTTGCACCTTATATATAATCGTTACCGCAGAATAAAGTTACACTCCACCAAACCTCCGGCCACGACGCTGATATTCTACGATCGCTTGATAAAAGTTATTTTCCTCAAAATCTGGCCATAATACATCGGTAAACCAAAATTCAGCATAAGCCAACTGCCACAGCATAAAATTACTAAGGCGTATTTCTCCACTAGTCCGAATTAATAAATCCGGTTCAGCCAGGTCAGAGCTCATTAAATACTCCGAAAACAGCTCTTCATTAATATCATCGATATTTAGTTTACCATTATTCGTTTCTTTTATGATTTGCTTAATACCTTCAATTATTTCGTAACGACTTCCATAATTTAATGCGAAATTTAAAATTAAGCCGTCATTATCCTTTGTATCATTAATAGCTTTATTAATAGCCCGTAAGGTATGTGCCGGTAGTTGTTCTTTATTTCCCATAACACGCACTTGAACATTTTCAGCAACCAATTCGGGTAAGAATGACCCTAAAAATTCTTCGGGCAGCTTCATTAAATATTCAACTTCAGGTTTTGGTCTTTTCCAATTCTCTGTCGAAAACGCATATAGGGTTAAAGCTTTCACTCCAATTTCATTAGATGCTTTAACGATTTTCCGAACTACTTTCATTCCTTCGTGGTGACCGGCAATTCGAGGAAGTCCCCTTTTTTTTGCCCAACGGCCATTTCCATCCATAATGATAGCAATATGACTAGGTACGGAAGAAAGATCAATATGTTCTTTCGAATAAGTTGAAGCACTAGCTTCTTTTTTGTTCTTTCTTAAAACGAACTTATCGAGCATTCGAATCCTCCACCTAAACTTTTTGATTTAATGTAATAGTAAAAAAACCCCCTGTTTTAATGATAAGAGGGTTTCTTTGTAAATTATATTGTATCGTGAAATGGTCTAAACTTCCATTATTTCTTTTTCTTTTTCTTTTGCAATATTGTCAATCTCTTTAACATGGTTGTCTGTTTCTTTTTGAACGTCGTCTGCAAAATTACGGTGCTCATCTTCTGTAATCTGACCATCTTTTTCTAATTTCTTCAACTCATCATTAGCATCCCGACGAACATTTCTAATGGCAACTTTTGCATCCTCTGCCATTGCCTTTACATCCTTAGCTAATGCCTTACGACGCTCTTCTGTCAAAGCTGGAATTGCAATTCGAATAATCGTTCCGTCATTTGAAGGGTTAAGACCAAGATCAGCCTTTAAAATTGCCTTTTCGATGTCATTTAAAACTGACTTATCATATGGTTGGATTACTAATAGGCGTGCTTCTGGAACAGTAATAGAAGATAATTGATTTAGCGGTGTTGGCGCACCGTAATAATTCACAGTAACTCGATCTAGTAGTGATGGGTTTGCTCTTCCTGCACGAACAGTAGATAACTCACGTTTGAATGCTTGAATGGCTTTATTCATTTTTTCTTTAGTGTTTTTAATAACTGTTTGTCCCATTACTTATTTCCCCTTTACTATCGTTCCTATATTTTCTCCACAGACTGCACGTTTAATATTTCCTTCTTCCATAATAGAGAATACTATTAATGGAATATTATTATCCATACATAAGGATGATGCAGTGGAATCCATAACAGCTAAACCTTCTTTAATTACGTCCAAATAAGACAGAGTCTCGTATTTAACAGCATTTTTATCAACTGATGGATCGGCACTATAGACACCATCAACATTATTTTTCGCCATTAAGATCACATCTGCCTCAATTTCCGCAGCTCGTAATGCTGCTGTTGTATCCGTTGAAAAATAAGGATTTCCCGTACCAGCTGCAAAAATAACTACGCGTTTCTTTTCTAAATGTCGAATCGCTTTTCTTCTAATGTACGGTTCAGCAACCTGACGCATTTCTATAGACGTTTGGACACGAGTCTGAATCCCCATGCTTTCTAGACTATCTTGAAGCGCCAAAGAATTCATACAAGTTGCAAGCATGCCCATATAATCTGCAGTAGCACGGTCCATTCCCATTTCACTGCCGATTTTCCCACGCCAAATATTACCGCCACCGACAACAACAGCGACTTCAACGTCCATCTCAGCTATTTCCTTGACTTGTTTAGCAACGCTATTAATGACCGCTGGGTCAATCCCAAACCCCTTTTCACCGGCAAGGGCTTCTCCACTTAATTTTAATACTACGCGTTTATACTTCGGATTGGTCATGACTACCTCCAGAGTTGAAAAATCATTTCTAACCGACTTTCTAAAAATAGGGAACACGATGTGTTCCCTACAAACTAGCATTATTTTTTGATTTGGTTCATTACTTCTTCT
>JAENZK010000230.1 GCA_016841285.1 Guptibacillus hwajinpoensis
TAAGATTGTCTTTTACTGTAGCGAGATCATTCCTGCTCATTTCATATTGATGTAAGCCCCCGAGTGGGTACAATTTACGTCTTTGGTCGATTTGTGCTATATTACGTGCACTGCCCCCTATTCCAATGATCGGTACTTCCCGCATGTCTTGAATCCATTCAATTTTATTGATTTCCTCATGTAAAAAGGTAGTTAAATGTAATAGTTCTTCAGCAGTTGGAACGGGACCCTCCATAAACTGCTTTCGCAACGATAATGCACCAAAAGAGAAGCTATGATAATAGATTAGTTTCCGATCACGGAAATAAGTGACCTCTGTACTTCCCCCACCAACATCAATAGTGATTCCTTCAGTGATAGACGTAGAGTTTATAACGGCTAAAAAACCATAATAGGCTTCCTCAAATTCAGATAGAATTTTTACATTCAAATTTGTAAAAGTTCCAATGTTCTCAAGAATTTCATGTTGATTTTTGGCATGACGAATAGTGGCTGTTGCAACAGCATTAATATTCTGGATGTCATGATATTTCGTGATTTCTTCAAAGTTTTTCAAAGTGTTTATTAAAATGTTCATTCCCGTACTATCTAAATATCGGCGTTCATCTAAATAATTGCGGAGACGAGCCATCGTTTTAATGTTTTCAATTTCCTTTAGTCTTCCGTTTTTTTCGTGATGATAAATGACGAGCCGCATTGTATTAGAGCCAATATCGATGATTGCAAACTTTTCGTGCATCAAAAATCATTCCCATCCGCAAGTGGTCTTTAAGTAAAATTTATCATATCTCCTTTAAGAATCTGAGGCATCCGCCGGAGGCTTTAACTTTATTCAGCTGAATAAAGTTAAAAGCAGTGGATCACTATGATCCACTGCTATCATTATTTTATTCAGGCATTGGTGTTGGTGTTCCTTCAACACCATTGTTCCCATATTTTTCATCGACAATATTACGAATAGTCTTAAGATCTGTCCCTTTTTCAAACTCTGTTTTAGCCTCACGGGCTATATCAACACAGATGCTTCAGCCAAGGCCCATACTGTCTAAAGTAGCGATATTGCCGTCAATCGAATCAATAAAGCATGCAGTATTACTCGTATGTCCATCTGTTTCATAGCAACCACAATAGCACGGCATATTATCTAACACTTCCAGATGTTCGGCAGCAAAGACATAAGCCTCAAGCGATTCCTCAGTGCCATATTGAGTCATCATTGGAGAAAACTCTTTTGTTTCTAAATTATATTCCGCTTTTATTTCTCCTGAACTTTGGGACGATTGTTCACCATCTTTTTCTGAAGAATTACAAGCCGATAGGCCAAATAAAAGGATGCATGATGCAATAAAGATCATGAACTTCTTCATCTAGTTACCTCCTTCGTATCCAATACTCTAGTAGCGCTTATTATCACCACGTAATAGTAACATTTTTTCATGCAGTTGCCTATTAATTTATCACAATCAGCGGAATGTTCATGTAGTTGTCATCCTATTTTTGTAATTTTTCTACAAATTACCTACCGAGAATCTATCAATAGTTGTTTGGAACTAGATATGAGTGTATAATGAAAAAAGATACCTACTTAAAGTATAATTGAAAGGAGTCAACAGAATGGAATATTCAATAGAAGATCTCTCCCGTGCCCTCTTCATCGTGAATCGACATGCAAAAACCGCCCCAAATCCTAAATTTCTTTATTACTTAAAAAAACAAACACTTGAAAAACTTATTCAAGACGGAAAAGCCAAAAAACTAGGCCTTCACTTTTCAAAAAATCCCAAAAATAGCCAACAGCGTTCGGATTTACTCGTATCTGTCGGGGAATATTATTTTCATATTCCACCCCATAAAGCTGATTTTGAGTCATTGCCACATCTTGGAGAACTAAATGAAACATACCGAAACCCCAAGACAAACCTACCGCTATCAAAAGCCAAGCTGATATTACAAGGTTACACGGGCATCCATGAATCTGATTCAGATCATAATAAACAAGGACCACCATCACAACGCAAATACACAAAACCAGTATTCAAGAAGCTGGGCCAATCTTATTTTTAATAATTAAATAGAAATAAAATAGGCGAGCCTGCTATCAGGTCATCGCCTTTTCATTTTGTTCCATTTCAATTAAAGGTGTCATCCATTCGTCCAAAAACTGATTAACATCATTTGTAAATCTTTTAAACCGAAGCTCCTCTACTTGTACATGATCTATCATTTTTCCTTCGAACATTAATATAACATCTTCGCATAAATATCTTACTTCATGATAATCATGGCTAATAAATACAGTCGTTGTTCCCGTTTCTTGTAGAATCCGCTGAAAATCCTTTAATAATTTTCTTCTGGTTGGTAAATCCAGTGCAGAAAAAGGTTCATCTAGAAATAAGATTTCTGGATTTATCGCCATTGCTCTTGCAATGGCTAACCTCTGTGCTTCTCCTCCTGACAGATTTTTGGCCCTATCCTCTGCCAAATGCTCAATTCCAAATTGCTTTAACCAATAGAAAACCGTTTCCTTGATTAAATTTTTGGGAGCTTTTCTAAACTTCAGACCAATTGCAACATTCTTATATACAGTTGTGTCTAACATTAATGGCTGTTGAAAAACTACGGATACTTTTCGGCGGTCCGATAGATTCACTTTTCCGGGGAAAACCTGGGAACTATTAAAGTGAATAGTTCCTGTGGTTGGGTTTTCCAACAAAGCCATCACTTTTAGAAGCGAGCTTTTACCGGCTCCATTAGGACCGACTAAGGCAGTAACTTTACCTACTTTTACGTCCAGGCCTTTAACCGCTACAATTTCTTTATTCTTCTTGACTACTGTTATGTCCTGCAATTGCAGCATTTTTTCACCCTCTTGCATCCTTTTGTTGGAGCAATGTTAAACCTAAAGTAACAAAATAAGCTAAGAGCATCAGGATCACCGATATACCAATCGCTACCTCTGTGTTCCCCTTAGAAACCTCCATGACAGTAGCTGTCGTTAAAACACGGGAATATCCTTTTATATTTCCACCGACCATTTGTGAGGCGCCAACTTCTGAAATGACTGCTCCGAAACCCGCAATGACTGCGGCCAGTAAGGAGAAACGAGCCTCTCGTAAAACGAGAAACAACATTTGCAGTTTTGTGGCACCTAATGCTTTAATTTGCATTCTCATTTTTTCATCCACTTGCATGACTGCAGCACTTGTTAACCCCATTACGACTGGAGAGGCGATAACAGCTTGCGCAATTACAATCGCTGTAGGAGTATATATTAAATCCAACTGACCTAATGGGCCATTACGAGCTAACAGTAAATAAACCCATAACCCTACAACGACCGGTGGAAAGCCCATCATCGTGTTGACAACACTAATGACAAATCTTCTGCCAGGGAAATGGACCCAAGCTAAGAATACACCGAGAGGAATACCGATAATAAGACTTATAAATGTAGCTGACCCTGATACTTTCAGAGTCAGCCAAGTAATTTCATATATTTCTGGATCGAATGTTATGAGCATTCTTATTGCTTCTAACAAACCGCTCACAATCATTTCCATAGATTAGTCACCTTTTATTTTGTATTTGCATCTGGGAAGAATAATGGTTCACCAAATTCATCAACACCAAATTCCCCAATCACCTTTTGTGTCTCAGGTGCTACCATAAAATCAACAAATGCTTTTCCTGCTTCCCCATTAATGTTCTCGAACTTTTCAGGGTTTACTTGCATTACATGATAAATATTTAAGAGACTTTCTTCTCCTTGAAGTACAATTTCAAGATTTAATTCATCTTTCAGTGCTAAGTATGTTGCACGGTCTGTTAATGTATAACCGCTTTTTTCTGAAGCTACTTTTAGTGTGGCCCCCATACCTTGCCCTGTTTCTTGGTACCATTGACCGCTTGGCTCTACCCCAGCATTTTTCCATAAGCCCAATTCTTTCTTATGTGTACCGGAATCATCTCCACGAGAAACGAATAGTGCGTTTGCTTCTGCTATTTTCTTAAATCCATCTGCTGATGTTGTCAGTCCCTTAAGTCCTGCTGGGTCTTCATTAGGACCTACAATAATAAAATCATTATGCATTACTAGTTGATAATTTGTTGCTACGCCGCTATCTACCAAAGGTTTTTCGGAATCAGGGGCATGTACTAATAGTACATCCGCTTCACCGTTTTCGCCCATTTCCAATGCCTTCCCTGTACCAACAGCAATCGTTTTAACCATAAAACCTGTCTGTTCTTCAAAAATAGGCACTAATACATCTAATAATCCACTATCCTGTGTACTTGTTGTTGTAGCTAATACGAAGTCTTTTTTTACATTAGTATTTTCTTCGGTCTGTTGCTGTTCTGTTTGTTGTTCACCTGTTTGATCTGTAGCTGGTTTTTCCTGATTGCTAGAGCATCCTGAAAAAACTACTAAAATTGCCGCCATAAAGACTAATAGAAATAATTTGTTCATATGTACTAAACTATTTTTCATCTTAACCCTCCACTATTTTCCCTATATTTTTTGTGTCATATCCCCCGAGTTGGGTAATTTTTGAGGCGATACCAGGCTCATGTAATAATTGTATAAAGGCTTGGCCATGGGAACTATCATAAAAATCAGATTTCATGATAAAGTCATATTCTTC
Organism: Guptibacillus hwajinpoensis; assembly: GCA_016841285.1. Lineage (GTDB taxonomy): Bacteria > Bacillota > Bacilli > Bacillales > Bacillaceae_J > Schinkia. The sequence goes on from JAENZK010000230.1 coordinate 4,644, forward strand.
CTCTTTTAATAAGATAAAGTCTAGACCGAATGCCCTAGCAGCACTTTCAGTAGCGAGTGCAAAATCCGCTAAACCGCGTGCGACTTTAGAAGCGGCAGCAATATGTGTTTGTTCAATATCTTCATAACCGTTTACTGCAGAAGGTATCAGATTAAGCTTTCTCATGTAATAATCCAGCAAAATCCGGGTACCCGATCCTTTTTGTCGGTTTATTAAAGTTAAGTCATCCCTCGTTATATCCTGCCAGCCTGACAATTGTTTCGGGTTCCCTTTCTGGACGATCCAGCCAATATTCCGGCTAACAAAATGAATAATATGGATCCTTTCTCCTGGAAAGATTCTTTTTACGAACGGTAGGTTATATTGTCCAGTCTCCTCGTCAAACAAATGGCAGCCGGCCACATCACATTTTCCGAAATAAAGATTCAAAATCCCATCCATACTTCCGGTAAATGCAGTAAAGAATTGAAGATTTGGAATGGCGTCTCTTATTTTGGTTGCCAATACTTCGACCGCTAAATCATGACTTCCTAAAAATAAAATAGGTTGCCCATTCATACTTCCAACAAATTCAGATGGTTCAGCTGTTGGCTGGATCCGTTTTACATGTTCATGACCATGCTTAAACTTTTCAATCGTTGCCGGATCAAATCGCATTTTTCTTCCGATTCTAATCGCTTCAAGATCACCACGTTTAACCATTTCATAAACGGTATATTTAGATATTTTCAGTATGCTAGCTACTTCTTCAGGCTTTAATAAGTCCTGTTTCAACTATTCACCTCATTTCTAAAAAATTCTATTACTATCATAAACTAATAATTCCCTATTTAAAAGTGATATATATCACCTTTATAAGTTTTTGTTTGGTTTTATTAGTTTTTGTTAGTGTATTGTTTTCAAAAAAAGAGAGCACCCCTTGAGGTACTCTCTTTCCATTATTTATAGTACATGTTTGTCAATAAATTTCACTAATTCAACGATCTCCGGTTTACTTACTTGCTCTGTAGCTCCTACGACTTCACCTTTATGGCGTAGATCATCTGTAATTAATGAAGAGAAAATAATAACAGGTAAGATCTTCAAATCATTATTGTCTTTTATTCGTTTTGTAAGGTGGTGTCCATCCATTTTAGGCATTTCAATATCGGTAATGACCAATTGAACTACATCAGTAAGGTTTTTTCCAGAAGCTACGATACCTTCTAAATATTCTAACGCATCCTGCCCATTTTCAAAGAATGTTAGCATACCATAGCCAGCTTCCTCAAGTGTTTCTTCAAGGAGCTTTCGTAATAAAGCTGAGTCCTCGGCAATTACTAGTTTCTTATTGGAACGTTCTCTTGGGCCAAGATTTTTTAACCGATCTACATTAATACCTGAGTCAGGATTAATATCAACTACAATTTTTTCATAATCTAATAGGAGAACCATCTCATCCTTCATCTTAATAACACCGATGATTTGACTTTCTAAACCCGTATACATTTCATTTGGCTTCTCAATTTGATTCCATGAAATACGGTGGATTTGTGAAACTGTATGAACATGGAAAACAATCTTCGTTTTATTGAATTCACATACGATAAATTTATCGTGCTTCGGGTCTTGTGAAGGTGGAAAATTAAGAACAGTAGACATATTGACTACTGGTAATACTTCTCCACGAAGCGTAATGATTCCCTCCACCGACGGATGGGCATGAGGAACTGTTGTTACTGGTACTGGATTAATGATTTCTTTTACTTTAATAACATTTATACCAAATTTATTGTTACCTACTCCAAACTCTACGATTTCTAATTCATTTGTACCACTTTCTAATAATATACCTTTATTATTTTGACTCATCCTTTTCGCCCTTCCATAAAAAGATATTACTTCTATTATATTTTATTTTATTCTATTTTTAAATAGAAATTGGAAATAGTGTGATTTCTAAATATTTAAAATATTCCTTTAAATGGGTGAATTTCCATGTTATGATTATGAAAAGCGGGCACTAAGGGGGTTTTAAAAGGTGGGAAATATTATTTCTTTTCAAAGCAAGAAAGAGCAATTTGCTAAAAAACTTTATGTTGAAGTGACTCATTTAATTGAGGACCTTTACGATTCAAGCCAACAAACAGTTGGTTGGCTTTTATATTATTCAATGAAACAAGACTATCCCACTGATGTTGTTGGGTTTGGTGTTGAATTATGGTGTAATTATTGTATAGAAATAGACCCAATTATTGATGATGAAAGAAAGTATGCAGCATCCATAGAACTATTCGTAACAAGACTATTAGAACTTGATCATTCAAACACCAAATTTGAAATTTTGTATAAATATGGATTACATAAACTATACGATCCACTTACAATAGAAATATGATAGAAATTAATCTGAATATTTGGTAGAATAAAGCTGATGCATTAATACTTAGGAGCTTTTAGAGGAGGATTTTAAGATGAGTGGAGCACAGACAGAACAAAAAGGCTATTTTGGAGAATTTGGGGGCAGTTTTGTTCCGCCAGAATTACAAGAAGCTTTAAACTATATTGAAGATCAATTTAACAAATATAAAGATGACCAAGAATTTAATGATGAATTTAAATATTATTTAAAAGAATATGTAGGTAGAGAGAATCCACTAACCTTTGCTCGTAACTTAACTGCAAAGCTGGGCGGAGCTAAAATCTATCTAAAGCGTGAAGATTTAAATCATATGGGCGCGCATAAAGTAAATAAATTGTATTACATCGTCCAATAATTAGCAAGCCATTCAGAGACATAAATTAGAATGTCTCTGAATATATATGCTCAGTAAATTTATCTATGGTTTCAAATAATTTATAGTAGAATCCTGCTTCTACATCACCAGTTTTTTTATTTCGCTTGATAACAATTTTTGAAATCATGTCAATAATTTCTTGTCTTGAATATTCCTTT
>JAENZK010000231.1 GCA_016841285.1 Guptibacillus hwajinpoensis
GTATGCAAAATGGATTTGATCACAGCCAAGTAAGTTTAGCTGTTATTATTCAACGAATAGTGGATATCCCACAAGCTTCAGGAATTTTATTTACAGCTGATCCGATTACTTCCAATCGAAAGCTACTATCAATAGATGCCAGTTTTGGACTTGGAGAAGCACTGGTCTCCGGCTTGGTATCAGCCGATTGTTATAAAGTACAGGAACAGGAAATCGTTAATAAGAAAATAGCCACCAAAAAATTGGCTATATATGGACGAAAAGAAGGTGGAACAGAGGTACACGAGATCGAGCCTGATCAGCAAAAGACTCAAACACTCACTGAACAACAGATTTTACAACTAGCAAGAATAGGAAGACAGACCGAAGCTTATTTTGGTTGCCCACAAGATATCGAATGGTGTTTGGTTGATGAAACATTTTATATTGTTCAGAGTAGACCAATCACTACTCTTTTCCCAATCCCTGAAGTGAATGATGGCGAGAATCACGTCTATGTATCTGTTGGTCATCAACAAATGATGACGGACACAATAAAACCATTGGGATTGTCTTTTTGGCTGTTAACGACGCCTGCGCCTGCGCGTAAAGCAGGTGGAAGATTGTTTGTTGATGTCACACAACAACTGGCTTCGCCTGTCACAAGAAACATATTATTAAATGGTATGGGACAACATGATCCGCTCATGAAAGACGCCCTTATGAACACAATTAAGCGTGGAGATTTTATAAAATTGTTGCCAAATGATAGTAAAGTACCGAGTCCGACTAGAGGCAATACCGATAAGTTGGAACAAATTGAAAACAATCCATCAATCGTTTCTGATTTGATTAGGCGCAGTCAAATATCCATTGAAGAGTTAAAACAAAACATCCAAACGAAATCTGGGACAGATTTATTTGATTTTATACTAGAAGATATTCAGGAATTGAAGAAAATTTTATTTGACCCACAAAGTTCAGCTGTATTTATGGCTGCTATAAATGCTTCAACATGGATCAATGAAAAAATGAACGAATGGTTAGGTGAAAAAAATGTAGCAGACACCCTTTCTCAATCTGTACCCAATAATATTACTTCGGAAATGGGTCTGGCGCTATTGGATGTTGCCGATACCATTCGTCCTTATCCAGAAGTCATTGATTATTTAAAACATGCTGAAGATAATACCTTTTTGGATAATCTAGTTAAGTTTGATGGCGGACAGGAAACTAGAGACGCCATACTAGCTTATCTAAACAAATACGGAATGCGCTGCAGCGGAGAAATCGATATTACGAAAACTCGTTGGAGTGAAAAACCAACTATACTTGTCCCCATGATTCTTAGCAATATCAAAAACTTTGAGGCTAATGCTAGCAATCGAAAATTTGAGCAAGGGCGCAAGAAGGCTATGAAAAAAGAACAAGAGTTATTAGAGCGATTGAAGCAATTACCAGATGGTGAACAAAAGGCTAAAGAAACAAAACGAATGATTGACCTAATCCGGAATTTCATCGGGTATCGTGAATATCCAAAATACGGCATGATCAATCGTTACTTCGTTTATAAGCAGGCGTTACTGAAAGAAGCCTGCAAATTAGTGCAAGCGGGTGTTATTCATGAAAAAGAAGATGTATACTATCTCACTTTTGAAGAATATCGTGAAGTCGTACGCACAAATGAACTAGATTACAGGGTCATCAACAAGCGAAAAGATGATTACAAGTTATATGAAAAACTGACTCCCCCGCGTGTGATCACTTCGGATGGTGAAACACTCACAGGTGAGTATAAACGAGAAAATCTTCCAGCCAAAGCGATTGTAGGTCTACCTGTTTCTTCCGGAGTAATCGAGGGACGAGCACGTGTCATCTTAAACATGGAAGATGCGGTACTCGAAGATGGAGATATATTAGTTACCTCATTTACTGACCCTAGTTGGACACCATTATTTGTATCTATAAAAGGCCTAGTCACCGAAGTTGGTGGACTAATGACCCATGGAGCAGTGATTGCACGTGAATATGGCTTGCCAGCAGTTGTTGGGGTGGAAAATGCTACTAAACTGATAAAAGATGGGCAACGAATTCGCGTCCAAGGAACAGAAGGGTATATCGAAATATTGTAAAAAGGATAAGTAATGTAAAACAGAGACCGTCATAATTGGCGGTCTTTATCAATCCAAAACGTTCCAAAATTTGACACAATTACCCTGATCAAACAGGCGAGGAACGTGGTATATTATAGATGTAAGGAAGAAACAAACAAATAAGTAAAATCAAAACATTAACCCACTTGACATTGAAGGCGGCTCAACCATCCTAGTTAGTTCCGTTAACTAGGTAGTATTCGGAATTACTGATGGAAAAAAGGAAAGTAGGTGAACCCACCAGGTGCTTTCTGATTTACCAAGTAATAACCTGAAATGACTAGAGTGCACAGAAAAAATCTACAAACTTCAAAAGTAGCAAGAAGAATCATCATACAGTAGGATACTTAGTAAAATAGGAAACTGAAATTAACGAAGGCAGTTCAAAAAGAAGGAAATTGATTAGAACTTCAACCGAAAGGAGGAAGAACTAGAATCAAAACCCGGATTACTGAACAAAAGCAATCGTTAAGAAAAGTGACCTATTGAACAAAGTAAAATACACGAAGGATGATAATTCGAATTACTTTGGAGTAAATGGAAATGAGTAAGTGAAAACTCAAGTTAAGTTTCAGAACCGATTTAATTGAATATGAGCTTTAAAAGCTTTTGGATGTACCCAATCTTTACAAGATTGAAAATGAAATAGCCACGGAGCTAATGAAACATCCTTAAAAACACTTCCATTGGCAGTCCTGTTTGAGTGACTGTAACTCGATAATAATATCAGAAGTGTTTACAAACCCATCCGGGGTTGAAAATGTAAACTGAAAAGTAAGCATTTTCGATTAGGATGAAGAATGGTTGGGTCACCTGCAATGTCAAGAAAAGAGATCGATTCATGAATCGATCTCTTTTTTATTTGGTTTCAAAGTTTTATTTTAGTTCTATTTCTATTATCCTCCGCTTAGGATTTAATGATACGTATCCCAACCTAAAGTCAAAACCTAAGGAGGACGTATATGGAGATTGATGGCGTCTTTTCTGGTGGAGGAATGAAGGCAATCGCGTTTGTCGGTGCCCTTGAAGTAATGGAACGAGAGGGCTTCGTATTTAAAAAAGTAGCCGGCACAAGTGCTGGTGCAATCATTAGCGCTTTATTAATAGCTGGCTATAAAGCAAGTGAAATCAATCAAATATTATCGCAGGTAAATTTTAAAAAGTTTTTAGACCAGCCTAATTCACGACTCCCGCTTCCTTTTATAAAATGGGCACGCTTTTATTGGGGGATGGGGATGTATAAGGGTGATGCGCTTCAAAAATGGATGGAGACATTATTAAAGAAAAAAGGAATTGCAACTTTTGCAGATATTGAAGATGGTTCACTCAAAATCATTGCATCCGATCTCACAAGAGGAAGAATTATGATTTTGCCAGATGATTTACCGAACTATGGGATTAATAAAAATTCATTTTCCATTGCAAAAGCGGTAAGAATGAGCACCAGTATTCCTTATTTTTTTAAGCCAATTAAAGTATACAATAGTCTTGGAATCAAATCTGTTGTAGTCGATGGGGCCGTTTTAAGCAACTTTCCAATTTGGCTCTTTGAAGGAACGCTGGAAAGACCAGTTGTTGGTTTTCGCTTAAGTCCAAGACTTGATAATATTCCACCCAATATTATCAATAATGCCTTTGATATGTTTCCGGCATTAATTGAAACCATGCTTCATGCCCATGATTCCAGATATATTTCAAAAAAGGTTTCCGAGCAAATCATTTTTATTCCAATCGAATCAGTCAAAACGACGGACTTCGATCTTTCGGAAAAGATAAAAAAAGAGCTTGTTGCTACTGGTAAACAAAAAGCTGAAGAATTTGTTGGAAAATTGAAAGTTAAATAAAATCAAAAAAAGAATCAAGCATCAAAAATGTGCTCGATTCTTTTTCTTGCCTTTATTACCTTCAATCACAGTAAAATTGTGATCTTTTCTTCTCGCGGTATGCAAAGTACGCAATGGTTTCTTACTATTTGGGCGTTTTTGTGATGATCCTCTTACTTTACTTGTTAAATGATTGGATGTTTCGCTGTACATACGTTTTTTAGATTGTTGGGCTGCTTTTCGATACTTTGCATTTGTTTGACCATTTCCACCTACACGTTTTTGCATAACATACTTATAAACTGCAAAAATAATCCCAACAACAACGGCAGCGATAAATATTTCCTTAAATAGACCTAAAGGATTTGCTATTAACCGATACAATAAACCAATTCCCGCCAAACCAATAATGATAAGTACAATCGGATGAATGGTAGATCGCTTAAACAAGAGGTTCACCTCCCTATAGTTGAATTTTATTTTTAAGCAACTTTAGATTGTGCTATATCTTTATCATATTCAAGCATTCTCTTAAAAGATGCTATTAAAACCACTCTTCTTGGTCACTTGTCAGTTCTTACGTTTCTTACCCCTATATAATATATTCTACAAGAAAAACACTTAAACCTCTATATTAATGCTATAAAATAGTATGTCCATTTTGGGAATTATTAACACGCACAAAACTTTCGACATGACTTAAGAATAATTCGGACATAATGAATAATGGAGGTGCTAAATTACATGACAGATAATAAAGAGAAAAATCCAGAAAAAAATAATCCGAATTATGAACAGAACAAGAAAGACGAACCATTATCACATATGGCAAAAGTTATGATTATTGGATTTTTTGGAGGAGTGTTCTGGAGTTTAATTGGTTATATCGCTCATTTCTTTAATTTTACAGAGCTAGGTCCCTCACTCATCTTACAACCATGGGCAGCAGGCGATTGGAAAAATGAGACCATTGGCGAGTGGATTGGAATTATCATTATTGGTCTACTTTCAATAGGGGTTGCTCTTATTTATAATGTATTTTTGAAAAACACGCAAAAGATTTGGCCGGGTATCTTATTTGGTATCGCTCTTTGGGCTATTGTCTTTTATATATTAAACCCGATCTTCCCAAACTTAGAATCGGTCAGGGAATTTAGCAAAAACACGATTATTACAACGATTTGTTTGTATATTCTTTATGGAGTATTTGTCGGTTATTCAATTTCATATGATGCCGAACAAACGAATCAGGCATAATTTTCTATTCAAATGAGGAGTGGCTATGGTAAAATAGATTGGCTATAAAAAATCGATTACATTTGGGTAAAGGGGTTTTATCATGTCTAAGTTACTCCTCATAAATGGACCTAATTTAAATTTATTGGGGACACGTGAGCCTGGTATTTACGGAAATACTACTTTAAAGGATATTGAGGACCAAATTACTAAGTTTGCAAATGAAAATGGAATGGAATTGACTACTTTTCAATCGAATCATGAAGGATTTATAATCGACGCTATTCATGATGCTCGAATGAAATTCTCTGGTATCATTTTTAATCCCGGAGCTTTTACACATTATAGCTATGCAATTCGCGATGCAATTGCCAGTGTGGATGTACCAGTAATAGAAGTCCATATTTCTAACGTACATAAGCGGGAAGAATTTAGACATACTTCAGTGATAGCACCTGTCTGCGAAGGTCAAATCGTAGGATTAGGAACAACGGGCTATAAGTTGGCTGTTATTGCTTTTAAGGAGAAATTTTCTTTATAAAAAAGATCAAGGAGATGGTCAAACATGGATCGTCTTAAAAAAGTAAGAGATAGGTTTAATGAACTTGGCATTGATGGACTTCTAATTACAAATAGTAAAAATCGCAGGTATATGACCGGATTTACTGGCACTGCTGGAATTGTCATAATTTCCCTGACGAAAGCTGTCTTTATCACTGATTTTCGCTACGTAGAACAAGCAAAAAATCAAATTCAAAATTATGATATCGTTCAACATAAAGGCCCAATTCATGAAGAAGTTGCAAAGCTTGTGAAGGATCTAGGTATTAAACATTTAGGATTTGAACAAGATGAAATGACTTTTGGTACCTTTAAAATTTATGAAAATGCAGTATCCGCAAAAATGGTGCCGATTTCAGGAGTGATTGAAAGGCTTCGTTTAATAAAAACGGATGAAGAACTGCAAATTTTAAAAGAGGCCGCTGTAATAGCTGACCAGGCCTTTGAACATATCATTAAAGTGATTAAACCAGGTATTAATGAACTTGAAGTCTCAAACGAGATTGAGTTTTTTATGAGAAAAAAAGGCGCTACATCATCATCATTTGATACTATTGTAGCATCTGGTCTTCGGTCAGCATTGCCGCACGGTGTAGCATCTGATAAAGTTATAAAGGCCGGAGAGTTAGTTACGCTGGATTTTGGTGCCTATTATAAGGGATACTGTTCAGATATGACAAGGACTGTTGGAGTAGGAGATATTCGTAGTGATGAATTAAAAAACATCTATGATATCGTTCTACAAGCTCAATTACTTGGAATGAATGAAATCAAGGCAGGTATGACTGGTAAACAGGCGGATGCATTAACAAGGGATTATATATCCGCTAAAGGGTACGGCGAATATTTTGGACATTCTACAGGACACGGAATAGGGCTTGATATCCATGAAGGTCCAGCCTTGTCAATCAAATCAGATACAATATTAGAGCCCGGTATGGTTGTGACAGTGGAGCCTGGTATCTATATCGATGGAGTAGGCGGAGTGCGCATCGAAGATGATATTGTCATTACGAAAGACGGCAATATGGCTTTAACACATTCCAAAAAAGAATTATTACTTTTATACTGATATAAATATGCATTTATCATATTTCATACTACAATATCATTTTATTTTTTAGGAGGATTCATTAATGGTCTCAGTAAACGATTTTCGAACTGGTTTAACAATTGAAGTTGATGGTGGAATTTGGCAGGTTATTGAATTTCAACACGTAAAGCCTGGTAAAGGAGCCGCTTTCGTTCGTTCTAAATTAAGAAATCTTCGTACAGGTGCTGTCCAAGAAAAGACATTCCGTGCTGGTGAAAAAGTAGCCAAGGCTCGTATCGAAAACCGCAGAATGCAATATTTATATGCAAGTGGTGATGTTCATACATTCATGGATAATGAAACTTATGAACAATTAGAGCTAAGTGCAACCCAAATTGAACATGAGCTTAAATTCTTAAAAGAAAATATGGAAGTACATATTATGACATTCCAAGGAGAAACTCTTGGGGTAGAACTTCCAAATACTGTAGAATTAAAGGTTACTGAAACTGAACCTGGTATTAAAGGTGATACAGCTTCTAACGTAACGAAGTCAGCAACATTAGAAACTGGTTTAGTAACACAAGTTCCATTATTCGTTAACGAAGGTGACATGTTGATCATCAATACATCTGACGGTAAATACGTATCAAGAGCATAACAATTGAAAATAATTTAGATGTTTCCAAACAGAGGAGAAAAATTTCTCCTCTGTTTTTTTTTTATGACTTTAGTCTGTTGAGCTCGCCAAAGCGTGCGAAACAATAAACCA
>JAENZK010000232.1 GCA_016841285.1 Guptibacillus hwajinpoensis
ATCCCCCTAATTAAAATAAAGGCACCTAGTAATACCGATATTATTGAAAAAACGTTGCAAAAGATACATACATATAGCTGGATCATATTTACAAGTGTAAATGGTGTTCAATATTTTTTTGACTTTCTAGAAACTTATGATATAACTCTTTCTGAAACTAACAGACCGAAAATAGCTGTTGTTGGCAAGAAAACCCTTCAGGCTTTAGAACGAAAAGGTTTTTCAGCGGAGCTGGTTCCCGATGATTTTGTTGCTGAATATTTATTAGAAAAGCTGAAAAAAAGAGTAGATAAGAACGAGACTATTTTATTAGCCAGAGGAAATCTTGGTAGATCATTATTGCCTGAGAAACTAGCTGAAATCGGCATGCAAGTTGATGATCTCATTCTTTATGAAAATGTATTAAATTTGGAGAAGCAGGCGAAACTTATTCACTTATTAGAAAGCCGTTCTGTGGATATCATTACATTTACGAGTTCAAGTACAGTAACAAACTTTGTGGAGCTTTTAAAAGGGTCAGCAGACTGGCGCAAGTGGCTGAATCCTATACAAATAGCTTGTATAGGACCGATTACAGAAAAGACTGCAATTGAAGCAGGTATAGCTCCGCAAATTGTGGCAACTGAATATACTGTTGCGGGCTTATTAGATGCTATCATTAAAAAGTATGGGCAGGAGGAATTAAGATGAAGGAGCTAAATTTTAAACGTCACCGCCGTTTACGGGCCAATGAAGGAATACGATCCATGGTTCGGGAAACTCACTTAAGAAAAGAAGATCTGATTTATCCAATTTTTGTTATTGAAGGAACGAATGTTAAAAAAGAAGTTCCATCAATGCCGGGTGTTTTTAACCTATCATTGGACAATCTTGATGAAGAAGTACAGTCAGTTGTAGACCTTGGCATCCCATCAATTATTTTGTTTGGTATCCCTGCTGAAAAAGATGATGTCGGTACAGGAGCTTACCATAATCACGGTATTGTTCAAGAAGCAACAAGACAAGTAAAAGAAAAGTTTCCGGAACTTATCGTTATTGCAGACACTTGCCTATGTGAATTTACTGATCATGGCCATTGTGGTGTAATCGAAAATGGGGAAGTTCTGAATGATCCGTCCCTTAAGCTTTTGGCAAAAACAGCAGTTAGTCAGGCTAAAGCAGGGGCTGATATCATTGCACCTTCAAACATGATGGATGGATTTGTGGCTGCTATTCGTAAGGGCTTAGACGAAGCTGGTTTTGATCATATTCCAATTATGTCGTATGCAGTAAAATATGCTTCAGCATTTTATGGTCCATTCCGTGATGCAGCAGGAAGTGCACCACAATTTGGTGACCGTAAGTCCTATCAGATGGATCCGGCAAATCGTTTGGAAGCATTACGTGAGGCACAATCCGATATCGAAGAAGGGGCAGATTTCTTAATGGTCAAGCCTGCCATGTCCTATTTAGATGTTATGCGTGAAGTAAAAGACCGCTTTAATGCGCCAATGGTTGCTTATAATGTAAGTGGTGAATATGCAATGGTAAAAGCAGCTGCATTAAATGGCTGGGTGGATGAGAAGAGAATTGTACTTGAATCCCTTATCAGTATGAAACGTGCAGGAGCCGATCTTATTATTACATATTTTGCAAAAGACGTTGCAACATGGTTGAACGAAGAGAAATAGGAGTGATTAGATGAGAAGCTTTGAAAAATCAAAAGCAGCCTTTGGCGAAGCAGTACGCATTATGCCTGGCGGAGTTAACAGTCCTGTTAGAGCGTTTAAATCTGTGAACATGGATCCGATTTTCATGGAACGTGGGAAAGGCTCCAAATTATATGATATTGACGGAAACGAATATATTGACTATGTTCTCTCATGGGGACCATTAATTCTTGGCCATGCCCATGATGAAGTGATTGAAGCATTAAAAAAAGCGACTGAAAATGGGACTAGCTTTGGTGCTCCGACTGAGTTAGAGACAAAAGTAGCACAACTAGTAATTGACCGCGTACCTTCGATTGAAGTTATTCGTATGGTCAACTCTGGTACAGAGGCAACGATGAGTGCTCTTCGTTTAGCCCGTGGGTTTACAGGCCGAAATATTATTATGAAATTTGAAGGCTGCTACCATGGACACGGTGATTCTTTATTAATTAAAGCAGGTTCAGGTGTAGCCACATTAGGACTTCCAGATAGCCCAGGAGTACCTGAATCCATTGCAAAAAATACAATCACTGTTCCTTACAATGATCTTGATAGTGTTCGTCAAGCCTTTGAACAATTTGGCAAAGATATCGCTGCTGTTATTGTTGAACCGGTTGCTGGAAATATGGGCTTTGTTAAGCCGCTTCCAGGATTTTTAGAAGGCCTAAGAGAGATCACTACTGACCACGGTGCGTTATTAATTTTTGATGAAGTTATGACAGGTTTCCGTGTCGGTTATAATTGCGCTCAAGGACATTTCGGTATTACACCAGATTTAACGACCCTTGGTAAAGTTATCGGCGGTGGTCTGCCAGTTGGAGCATTCGGCGGTAAGGCTGAAATTATGAACCAAATTGCACCGGCTGGTCCAATCTATCAAGCGGGTACATTATCAGGAAATCCGCTAGCGATGACTGCAGGCTATGAAACATTATCTCGGTTAACACCTGAAATCTATGACGAATTTGATAAAAAGGTTGACCGATTGTTAGAAGGATTAAACCGGGCGGCTGAAAAATACGAAATTCCACATCATTGTGATGGTGTTGGAGCAATGATGGGCTTCTTCTTCACAAATGAGAAGGTCGTTAATTTTGAAACTGCCAAAACGGCTGATCTAGATCTTTTTGCAAAATATTACCGCGAAATGATTGAACAAGGTGTATTTTTACCACCATCTCAATTTGAAGCTTATTTCCTTTCTACTGCTCATACGGATGAGGATATCGAAAAGACTATTGCTGCTGCAGAAGAGTCATTTGCAAAATTAAAATAAAAACTAATTTTAATCCCAAGGCCCCCTCAATTTTAGAAGAGGGGGTTTTGTTTTTTTATAATTAGGTGTAAAGTTTTTTAAATTTTTAAAAATATATTATAATTGTAGATGCTAGAAAACAATATGGAGGTATGGTCTTACAATGAAACTATTAACTTATCAAGAAGAAGGTCAGTTAAAACTTGGGATAAAAACAGATAATGGTGTGTTGGATGTTGAAAAAGCGGGTAATACATATAATCAATTAGTTCCAAAAACGATAGAAGAAGTCATCAATGAAGGGGATAAATACTTAACTGTTTTTGATTCTTTAGTAAAGGCAGCATTAGAAGAGAATAATAGTTCTATGTTTTTAGAAGAGGAAGGCCTTACCTTTGGCCCTGCTGTTCCGAATCCTGGGAAAATCATTTGTGTTGGGGTTAATTATAAGGAGCATGCCGAAGAATCGAATATGGCCTTACCTGAATATCCATTACTTTTTAGTAAGTTTAACAATACATTATCCGCACATAATCAGGTTGTTTATTTACCACAGGATTCAAACGCCATAGATTATGAAGCAGAACTTGTTCTTGTAATTGGGAAAGAAGCAAAGAATGTAGCCAAAGAGAATGCATTAGATTATGTGTTTGGCTATAGTAATGGAAATGACTTATCAGCCCGTGATTTACAATTCCGTACTGTGCAATGGTTGTTAGGAAAATCTCCTGATGGATTCTGTCCAGTTGGTCCCTATGTGGTAACAAGTGATGAAGTTGGCGACCCTCATAATTTACAAATTAAATCGATTGTAAATGGCGAGGTGCGACAAAATTCAAATACATCATTCATGATTTTTAAATGTGATGAATTAGTAAGCTATATTTCTAACTACATGACTTTAAAACCTGGAGATATCATTTTGACAGGTACTCCTGAAGGCGTTGCCCTTGGCTATCCTGAAGAAGAAAGAGCCAACTACTACTTAAAAGATGGGGATGTAGTAACAGTTGAAATTGATAAGCTTGGAAAGCTGACCAATACATTAAAATAAATAATTAAACAAAAAAGGCAATGTTAAAGTCATTTATAACATTGCTTTTTTTTTATAGGCATAAAAATACCTGTCCCCTCATAAATCTGTAATGTCATAGTAAAAATTGGATTCGAAAGGTGAAGCTGCTTTTTGAATAACCTCTAAATATAGAAGGGGGAGGACGTTCATTGACATTTAATCAAACATCTTCTATACGATTTTCAGTAGAAGAATCTGTATGGTTCAAAAAAGGACAGGAAGTATCTGATTTAATTGGTATATCATTAGAACCTGAAATTGCTGTACAAGAACATGATAATTATATATCTATTCGCGGTGCATTAGTACTTTCAGGAGAATATCGTCCACAAACACGGGATGTAGAGGACGAAATTAATTCACTTCGGGATTCCACCATCTATAGAACTATTGACGAAGTCGTCGAAAATGATGACGGAAATTTCGCTATGAAACATCGTTTCCCGATTGATATTACAATCCCAACCAATCGTATTCGAAGCCTTGAAGAAGTGTATGTACTTGTAGAGGCTTTTGACTATGAAATTCCCGATACTGGCAGGTTAGAATTAAAGGCAGACCTGTGCATTAGCGGGATTGCAAACGAAAGAGAAACTACGTTGGCTGCTGATAAGCAAAATACTGTAGAGCCAGAGGAACAAAATGTTTACGAACAACAAGAGGTTCGAGGTGACGAGCTGGGAATTCTGGGGTCTAATGGAAATCCAGTTACACAAGATGTACGTGGAGAGCTAGGTGTTCAACCGGATCAGGAGGTTCAGGCTGTTGAGTTGGTCCAATCAGGTAGTGATGCCGATGAAGTTGTGGAGGCTCGCCATGCTGTTGAGGATCTCCAGCCGGAAGTTCCTCAATCGCCCTCTTTTATCGAAGATGTAACAAACAACGATGGACTAGGAAGTGCTTTTAGACAAAAGGTGTTTGATACTTTTCAAAAGACACAAGTTGAAAGCGAAAAAGAAGAAGAGAATGCTTTCCCATCCTTTACAACAGAAGTTAGAAAACAAGTGAATGAAAATGAGGCTGCTGAGGAAGAAAAAGTATCTGATACAACAGAATCTCCTGCAGCTGCAGAAAGAGCAGAGGTTAATTTAACTCTCGTCTCCAAAGGCGAACAGAAACAAAACGAAGTTGCGGAAGTTAATCAACCGGATGAGCTAACGTTAGCAGAACGTCCTATTGACGCCGACGCAGAAACTGGCGATGTACTGGAAGCAGAAGCAGAAGTTGATGCTAAAGATGACGAGATGGCAATCCCAGTAAATATTGTAGCAAAGAGGTCTCCACAAATCGGCATGAAAGGCCGTACCGAACAACAGGAACCAGGCTGGAACCCAAAAAGCTTGTATGGAACACAGAGAGCAACCTACAATACCTCTGGAGAAAGGGAAAATACTCAGGAGGAAGTAGAAAATGAAGTAGGACAGCAACAGCGATCAATGAGAACAGAAAATGCCCTGTATTTAACTAAAATGCTTTCGTACGAAAGTGAAGAGGATTTCTCAAAATTAAGGCTCCGCATTGTTCAACAGGGTGAGACATTAGGGACAATTGCTGAAACTTATGATATCTCTATAAATCACATTATTCGCTTGAATGGGTTGGATGATGAGATTATTAAAGAAGGGCAAATTCTTTATATCCCTGCCTATGCTGGAGTTGAAAAATAATGGGCTTCCATATGGGAGCCCTTATTTTTTACTTAAATTAAAGAGGTGGTTTTTGTTGAGCCAACAAACACTTGAACCCTATTTTAAAGTATTAAAAAAATACAGATTGGAACCTGATTACATCGAGGATTATGGGAAGATTAAAAAAGTGTATACGAAACAAGGAATCTTTGCATTAAAGCAGGTTCGATATACAGATGAGCAGCGAAATCAATTTATGCTGGCCGTTAAAAGTTTGCATGCCAAGGGCTATCGCCACGTTGTTCCAATTTATTTTAGTTCGGACGGAAGTCATTTACAAATTGACCAAAGCAATGGCAGTGAATATTATCTAATGCCATGGATTGAAAGTGGTCAAGTACGAGCAGATGAACGTTTTGTGGATTTAATGCGGGAAGCAGCGAGAATCCATAAAGTTACGGAGGCAACAGGGAAAGTAAACCACTCCTATTTCCAACATTTTTATGAAAAATCAAAATCCAATATTGACAAGCGCAAACTTGATTATGAACGTTTTATTGAGAAATGTGAAAAGAAAATATATATGTCCCCATTCGAGCTATTGTACAGCACACATTTTGTTCAATTAATGCGAACGGAGGATCTTGCATTAAATTCCCTAGAAGACTGGTATGAAGAAACCAAAGAGAAAAACAAAGACCGCATATCCATTTGTCACGGCAATTTATCTCCCAATCATTTACTCTACGACGAAAGCGGGCACAGCTATCTTTTTAACTTTGACCGTACCTTTACAGCATCTCCGATATATGATCTACTTTATTTCTTTAGAAATGCACTATACCGCTATCCTCAAAAAGTTGCTGACGCAACGGAGTGGTATAGGGAGTATGGCCAACACCACCAACTTACAGATGATGAAAGATTATTATTATTTTACTATTTAACTCAAACAGACAAGATTCATAGAATCATTCATCAATACCAAACCGACAGCTCCATCTCAGAGAAAAATATGGTTGTCAAACTGCAACGCTCAATTTGGCGAATACAAGCCGCCCATACCTTTGTTACACAAATCAACGCAAGTATACAACAAGAAAAGAACGAGAATTTATTTGGAGAAGAAAACGAAAGCTATGATGTCGAGGGTAATGCGGATAATGCGGGGGATGAGGATATTGGAGGTAGTACGGGAAATTGAAGGAGTTGAAGGTAGTATTAAGGGGGGCTGAAAACGGAAGTATGTGAAATGGCACCCCACATTATAAAAGGGAAAAGGGCTGACCCCGTGATGCATAGGGCCAGCCCTTTTCATATCCACTCCAAGTAAAAGGCAACTAAGCTTAAAACTAATATAGAAAGCAAAATGACATCAAACGTTGTTGGCAGAAAAAGAGTTCGAATTGCTTGGAATATAACAAGAGGAAACATAATCTGTTCCAACACTAAAAGAATATGACGACACCAAGGAGGAAGACGAAACCGATAAAATCTACTCATGAGAACGATCTCCTTTCCAAGTTGATAAGTGAAAGGTCGTAGCAGTGTGTAGTAGTATTATATGTTTCATAATTAATAAAAGTGTTATTAATATATATACAATAAAAATGTGAATACGATTCCAATTTATAATAAATCCTAGGTTAGTATGTTAGGTATGATTCCGAAAAGGAGAGCGCCAAAGAGAAAATGGGAATCAAAGGTTGCGTATGATTCCTGGAAAGAGTGATCAAGAGTAAAAGTGGGAATCAAAGCCGGGCTATGATTCCCGGAAAGTGTGTTTAGGAGCAAAGTTGGGAATCAAAGCCGGGCTATGATTCCCGGAAAGCGTGTTCGAGAGCAAAGTTGGGAATCAAAGCCGAGCTATGATTCCCGAGAAGCGTGTGCAAGAG
>JAENZK010000233.1 GCA_016841285.1 Guptibacillus hwajinpoensis
AGTCGATGTGCTCCAGTTTATACGTCGCTAATCGGTCGCTTCCGCTTTTCTTTTTTGTCACGCAATCTACATAATATTATAGAGGAAAATGAGTCCATTAGATGAATTTATATAATAGATATGTTTCATAGCTGAAGTCTCCATTTTATCGAGTAGGGGGAAATACTATGAGTTATCATTTGGAACCTCATCTTCTTGGTGAAATCTGCACGTTAAAGCATAAACATGAAATTTGGATTGGTCAAATTGTGCTGATTAAGGATGAATTATTTGAACTTCAATTATTGGAGGAAAAGGTAAAGTCCGTTCCCCTTGGACAGCAGCCGTTATGGATTACAATTGAAACCATTGACCATGAGATTCATTTGTTAGATGTAGAAATAGTATCGGATTGTCTACGAGACAATGATCGGATTTTATTGTTGAAGGCAGTTTCTGATCTTAAGTTTCAAAGTAAGCGACAAGACACTCGATTACCGATTGCAGATGAAATCGAAATGCTCTACAGAGAATTTCCACCAAGATATCATGAATGGGAGAAAGGAAGCTTTTTAAATATTAGTTTAGGAGGGGCCCAGTTTACGGGTAGTAAATACATCTCACAAGGAAATTTAATTGAAATCAAGTTAGGCCCCCCTTTCTTTGGTGATGACGATGATGAGGTTGTGATCAGCCGAAATGTTCATGCTACTAGTGAAAATGGCCATTACATTTTTTCAGTTCAATTCCTAAATTTAATAGAATCGCATCAAACACAATTGAAGAAATACATTGAAAATATATATTCAGGATTGAAAAATCCCACTTTCTAATCTTAGAAAGTGGAATTTTTTCATATTTTGACAATATCCGGCAATATTAAATATGATAGAATTTGGAAAAGGATCGTAAAGCGAGGGGTTAAATATGAACATACAAGAATATGAAAATGTTTTATCGATTCATCGGGTACTAGCATCAAAACTTCGATCAGAGTTTGAATCAGAAAATTTTTCATTTGAAACAACTGATGATCTTGAAATGCTACCAAATGAAATGATTGGGCAGAATCGTGCTGAGAAAGCAATGAATTTTGGACTGTCTGTTGAACAATCTGGATATAATTTGTTCGTAGTTGGTCCTGCAGGCACTGGGAGAATGACGTATGCTCTTGACAGTGTTAAGAAGGTCGCAAAGCAGCGTGCGGTGCCCATTGATTGGTGTTATGTCTACAATTTTGACAATCCGGATATGCCATTGGTGATCCCTTTTCCGGCTGGGATGGGGCAAAAGTTTCAACGGGAGATTGAAGTGTTATTAATTGATATAGAACGACTCATTCGATCTTCTTTTACAAGTGAAGTATTTGAAAAAGAGAAACGAAGAATACTAGATGAAGTTCGGGATGAAATCGAAGCCCTTTGGGAAGAGACAGATGTCTATGCCTTAGAAAATCAAATAAAAATTGAACGGACACCTGCTGGAATTGAGACAATCCCGTTGTTTTTTGGACGTCCGATGGAAATGAAGGAGTTTGAGCAACTATCAGATACGAATAAAAAGATGATTAAGGATCGAGAAAATCTAGTTGATAATAAAATCGATGAAACCATCTATCAAATTCTAAAAATAGAGGACCAACTACGAAAAAAAGTAAATCAATTTATGATGGAAACAGCTGCTAATTCTATTCAGCAGCTTTTTCAACCACTAAGAGAAACATATAAAGAAAATAAAAAAGTGCTCCAATACCTTGAAGCGTATTTTCATGATGTCGTCACTCATTTTTCATTTTTTATCGAGGATAAGCCGCAAGATGAACAGCAAAATATTATGAATGCACTGATGGGGTCTAAGGAACAATATCTCCGCCGCTACATGATCAATTTATTTGTCAGCCAAAGAAACTCAAGCGGTGCACCAGTTATTTATGAAACAAATCCTACCTACCATAATTTATTTGGTAAGGTTGAATATCACGGTTCATTGGGAAGTTGGGATACGGATTTCACTTTAGTGAAGCCAGGAGCACTGCATCGTGCCAATGGTGGTTACTTAATTCTTCAAGCAACAGAGCTCCTTCAGCATCCTAATGCTTGGATTCGTCTGAAGAGAGCTCTGCAAACAGGCAGTATTCAGATTGAAAATTTGAATGAGGACAGCGGTGTGATTCCAACAAGCGGAATAAAGCCGGAGCCGATTCCTTTGAACTTAAAAGTTATTATTATTGGCTCCTATTATCTTTATGATTTTCTTGCTGAATATGATGAAGATTTTCATAAGCTTTTCAAAGTAAAAGTAGAATTTGTTACGCTAATGGATAAGGATCAAGAAAATAGCTGGAAAATGGCTCGTTTTGTGAAGAACTTTGTGGACCAGGAAGGGTTGCTCCCGTTTCATAGGCGGGCAATTGCGAAGGTCATAGATTACAGTTCCCGCTTAGTTGATGAACAATCCAAGCTATCAACGAATTTTCACGAAATCACGAAGGTTTTAGTGGAATCTAGCTATTGGGCAAAGGCGGACAACCAGCCTGTAGTTGATGGTCAGTATGTTGAAAAAGCGTTATCTGAGAAAGCACTTCGCTCTAATCATGTAACAGAACAGTATCGGGAAATGATCAATAACGGCACGATTATGGTTGAAACAGACGGTTCACGGGTGGGGCAAATTAATGGTCTTGCGGTTTTAGGTACAAGAGATTCAGTCTTTGGAATTCCAACGAAAATTACGGCTCAAACCTATGTTGGAAAGAGCGGGATTATGAATATTGAAAGAGAGGCTGCCTTAAGCGGTCAAATTCATAATAAAGGTATGATGATTTTAACCGGCTTCCTGTCTGGAGAATTTGCAAAAAATCGCCCAATTCCATTATCAGCAAGCATCACCTTCGAACAAACGTATTCAACGATTGATGGGGACAGTGCCTCCAGTACGGAACTATATGTTTTACTGTCATCTCTTGCTGATGTGCCCATTTACCAGGGCATAGCGGTTACAGGTTCAGTGAACCAATGGGGAGAAATCCAACCTATTGGCGGCGTAAACGAAAAGATCGAAGGTTTTTACCATATTTGTAAAGAGCGGGGCCTAACTGGTAAACAAGGAGTTATCATTCCAAAACAAAATGTTCAAAATTTAATGCTGGAAGATGATGTTGTTGAAGCAGTCAGACAGGATCAATTCCATATCTGGGCAGTCAACCATATCGCGGAAGGCATTGAAATATTAACAGGCATTAGTGCAGGAAATGTTCGGAATGAAAAAGGAAAATACCCTGCAAACACCACTTTCGCAAAAGTTGAGGAACGTTTCAATAAAATGTATGAGTCAACGAAAAAAACAAAGAATGTATAATATGGATTGAGCCAGAGGGTCGGGAACTCTGGCTCAGTTTGCGTTGGGCCAGAGGGTCGGGAACTGTGGCCCAGTAGTTTTAAGAAGGAGGGAAATTTAAAGTGGATTTTAATAATAAAGTTGTGGTCATTACCGGTGGCGCCAATGGAATTGGACGTTGTTTAGTTGAGGAGTTTTTAAAAGTTGGAGCTTATGTTGCGTTTATTGACATTGATACAGAGTCCGCTACCAAGCTGGTTAGCACATATAACAGTGAAAAGCTATTATTCGTTCAAGGTGATATTGCAAATGAAGAGGCCATTGTTAAATTTGTAAAAGAAGTTGTGGGTCGTTTTGGTCAGGCTGATTATTTGATTAATAATGCTTGTATAAGTAAAAATGGCATTTTGTCTAAGTGTAGTTTTGATGATTTTAACTATGTTTTAAGTATTGGTGTGAGCGCACCTTATATGTTGACGATGTTATTATTAGAACATTTCAATCCAAATGCAGCCATTGTAAATATTGCATCCTCAAGAGCCTTCATGTCGCAAAAAGATACCGAAAGTTATTCAGCGGCTAAAGGTGGTATTAGTGCTTTAACCCATTCGCTAAGCATTAGCCTGGCTGGTAAAGTTAGAGTAAATTCAATAAATCCGGGCTGGATCGATACGGGTGCTTTTGGAGAATTATCATCGGAAGACATCTTACAGCATCCTGTCAAACGTGTGGGTCAACCTCTTGATATTGCAAAATTGGTATTTTTTCTTTGTGGTGAGGGAAGTGGCTTCATTACGGGAGAAAATTTTACAGTCGATGGTGGTATGTCAAAGCAGATGATTTATCATGGAGAGCATGGGTGGACGTATACACCGAGTGAAGAATGATTACTTGCTAGAAACACAGTCTGGGTTCGGACACGGTTTTGATTTTGAAGCTACATTCAGTCCTAAGTTGGCCTGGCTTCGGACATGAATTTGAATTTTGATTCATCTTCAGTCCGAAGTTCAGCTCTCCCCCTAATTAATCACACGAAAACTATTTACTTACACGAATATAAAAGTATAAATCGGGTCCCTGCTTTTCCGGTTTTTTCATCAACTCGTAGCCGTGCTTAACAACTTCCTCAGGCACACTGATGAAAGATTGCGGACAATCGGCGATTACTTGTAAAGTTTCGCCAGTTTTCATTGTTTGTAACGCATCCAGCGTATACATGACTGGGTATGGTCAAGGTTCGCCACGAATATCTAGTATAAAGTCGATTGCTTCTTCATTCATATTATTTTTCACCTTCAAATCAAATTATTGTTTAACAGCTGGTTTGGCAATATAAGTTTCTTTTTCTGGGACTCTTAACCCTTTTCCATAACGATAATGCTTTTCCCACCAATTGGACAATAAAAACCATGCAACAAGCAAGGCCATTGTAGCAAACAGCGCCTGATAAGGGCCCCATGCTTCAATTAAATTCAATTTAGGCCAACCTTCTGTTAAAACGCTGTAAAAACTAAGGTGATCCCAAGCATAGGCGAGTATTGTTGCTCCAGTAATATTTCCTAAGCCGACAACCCAAAATAGAACCTGACCTTCCATTGCACGGTACATCCAACCAGTTTCACAACCACCAGCAAGAACGATGCCAAGTCCAAATAAAAGACCACCAATAACAGTACTTGGTGCAGCTGGTTTAATAATAGCTTCCATTCCGGATTGCAGGAAGATAAATGTAAGAACAACACTTATACCGACACCAACGGCTAATGCTTTCGTCATGATCGCGCGTCCGCTGACCCATAAATCACGAAAAGCAGAGGTAAAACAAATTTGTCCTCTTTCAATAAGAACACCAAATCCAACTCCAAATAATGCCGCGGCAGCTAATAACGCTTTACCATTTGCAATATATAAAACTAGTATAATAGCAAAAATAAGAGCTACGCCAATTCCAAGATAAACTTGAATATTACTATTTTTGGTCTGCTTAGGTACGGCTTTATTTAAAGTAGGTTTCTTTCTTTGAAGATTTGGCTTGCCGCGCCACCATGTAGTATTAATTACCTTTACCCCTAAGTATGTTCCAATACCAGTTGTCACCATGAAAATCCATGAGTGGAAAGAAAACTGCGGGATTCCAGTGAAAAATGCTGCTAAATTACAGCCTAAAGCTAAACGCGCACCAAATCCGGCAATGAGTCCACCAATGAAAGCTTGAACTATACGGCGTTTTTGTTGTGGAACACGAATTTTAAAATTTTTGCCAAGCAAAACAGTAATTAAGGCACCTGCAAACATCCCAATGATAATCCAACCATCAGTGCGGGTAAAGGTTGTTCCATTCATGGAGACGAGATTAAAATAAGCCCAATCCGAAATATCGACTCCGAAAAATTGCAGTAGATGTCCACCGAAGCGGGTAAACTCTCCTGTTACTGCCCATACAGTACCGGTCAATGCAAAATAAAAAGCACTAAGTACCCCGGCTAATCCAACCGCAACATAGGGATTCCAATAACTCACAAAAACCTTGCTGTAAAATGATTTAAACACTAAATTATCACTCCTTACGTCATTTCTAAAACCTAATTCAATTATATAGATATTAACATATCTTATAATTATAATTAATATTTATTATTTGTCGATGAAAATCACCTAAATTCTGGGACCGAATTCTGATTTGGGCCGAAGTTCCCGACCCTGTGTCCCACCACCCGCGATTTTGAGCCAGAGTTCCCGACCCTCTGGCCCGTGTTCCTCTTTTTGAACTGTATCCTAATGGTGTATTATTTTCTTAAGATAAAAATTGGGGAAGTGGCAATCGGTCATGGGAAGATTGTTTTCAAATTATAAGTTAACGATTTTATTATTAGTTTCAATTTTGATAGGTGGAGCTGCGGGGATTATTTTTGGCCCGGCGGCGACAGTTGTCAAACCGTTTGGCGATCTATTTTTAAATCTAATGTTTATGATTATTGTGCCCTTGGTCTTTTTCAGTATTTCTTCGGCTATCGCTAATATGGGTGGTATGAAAAGGCTAGGTAAAATTATGGGGAGTATAGTAATTGTCTTTCTCATTACTGCTTTCATTTCGGCTGTGTTAGGCTTTATCGGGATCTCCATTTTCGACCCGTTAAAAAATACGGATCTAGAATCGATTAAGAGTTTGATGGTGGATACAGGAGGAGACGAAGGGGCTGAAGAAATAACTTTACTTGGCCAACTTGTAAAAACATTCTCAGTTTCCGATTTCAATTTATTATTTTCTAAGAGTAATATGCTGCAATTTATTGTGTTTTCGGTTTTATTCGGCTTAGCCACAGCTCTCGTTGGCGAAAAAGGAAAGCCGATTGCTACTCTTTTATCATCCGGTTCGGCCATTATGATGAAATTTGTAAATATCATAATGTACTACGCTCCTATTGGACTTGGTTGTTATTTTGCAACGATTATCGGGGAACTTGGTCCGCAAATTTTGGAAGGGTACGTTCGTGTTTTTGTTTTATATCTTGTTATTACACTTGTGTATTATTTTGGATTCTTTA
Source organism: Guptibacillus hwajinpoensis (assembly GCA_016841285.1). Lineage (GTDB taxonomy): Bacteria > Bacillota > Bacilli > Bacillales > Bacillaceae_J > Schinkia. Next base: position 6,861 of record JAENZK010000233.1, read on the forward strand.
CTTTATATGCCTTTATTGCTGGTGGAAGAGAGGGTGTGAAAGTGTTTTGGCAGAATGCGATTACTCCTTCCGTTACAGCGATTGCAACATGCTCAAGCGCAGCATGCATTCCTATTAATCTCGATGCTGTAAAAAAAATGAGGGTACCGAATGATATTGCGGAAACGATTATTCCACTTGGAGCAAACACGCATAAGGATGGTTCCGTTTTCGGTGGAGTGTTCAAAATTGTATTTTTGTTTAGTTTGTTTGGAAGAGATATGACGAGTGTGTCGAGTATTATTGCGATTATCGCAGTTTCGTTCCTCGTTGGGGCTGTAATGGGGGCAATTCCTAGCGGTGGGATGATTGGTGAAATGCTAATATTAAGTGTTTTTGGATTTCCTTCCGAAGTGCTGCCGATTATTGCTGTAATCAGTACGATTATTGATGCACCGGCAACCTTATTGAATTCTACAGGAAACACGGTTTGCGCCATGATGGTCAGCCGATTGGTGGAAGGTAGGAATTGGTTAAGAAATGCTTTTACCAATTAAAATTTTAGTCTAGAGGTTCTGCCTCTAGACTTTTTTGAAGTATAATTAAGAAATATTATGAAACAGGAGTAGAGATAAGTTGGGGGATAAAGAAACCAGTAATTATCGATGGGTTGTTTTTACTGCAGTATTATTTACAT
>JAENZK010000234.1 GCA_016841285.1 Guptibacillus hwajinpoensis
TTATGCGATGCGAATTACAAACGGTGAACAAACAATAGTATATACTGCGGATTCTAGTTATCTACCTGAGTTCATTGACTTTTCCAGAGAGGCAGACCTTTTAATTTGTGAATGCAATTTATACAGTGGTAAGGATGGTTCCGTTTCCGGCCATATGACAAGTACGGATGCAGGCCGAATTGCACAAGAAGCAGGTGTGAAAAAGCTGTTGCTCACTCATCTTCCACATTATGGGGACCATAGTGATTTAATTACACAAGCAAGTGCTGAATATGACGGAACCATTGAACTAGCAAGAGAAGGATGGATTTTTTAAAGGGAGAGGAAGAACGATGCTTTTTATAAATAATCAAGGGATAACAGATCCAAGAATAAATCTAGCAATTGAAGAATTTGCAGTTAAAAACCTGGACATAAATGAAACCTATCTTCTTTTTTACATAAACGGACCATCCATCATTATTGGCAAAAATCAAAATACAATCGAGGAAATCAACAGCAAATACGTAGAAGAAAATGGAATTCATGTAGTTAGACGGCTTTCCGGAGGTGGTGCGGTTTACCACGATCTTGGTAACCTTAATTTTAGCTTTATTACTAAAGACGATGGCAACAGCTTTCACAATTTCAGAAAATTTACGGAGCCGGTTGTAAGTGCGCTTCACAAATTGGGTGTAAATGCTGAACTTAGCGGTCGTAATGACATCACTGTGGAGGGAAGGAAAATTTCAGGGAATGCCCAATTTTCAACAAAAGGACGAATGTTCAGCCATGGTACGTTGATGTTCAATTCCGATGTTGATAGTGTTGTTTCTGCATTAAATGTTAAAATGGAAAAAATCCAATCTAAAGGAATTAAATCTGTTCGCAGCCGGGTAGCTAATATAAGCGAATTCTTAAATACTGAAATGACTGTTGAAGAATTTAGGAAAATGTTACTTGATTACATATTTGATACGGATGGAGATGTACCAGAGTATAAATTAACCGAAGAGGACTGGATCCAGATTGAGAAAATTGCGGATGAGCATTATCGAAACTGGGACTGGAATTACGGGAAATCACCAAAGTTTAATTTACAGCGCTCCCATCGTTTTCCTGTTGGCCAAATTGATATCAGACTTGATGTCGATAAAGGGATCATTGAAAACTGTAAGATTTTTGGGGACTTTTTTGGCGTTGGTGATGTGGAAGATATTGTGAGAAAGCTTAAAGGTATCCGTTATGAAAAGCAAGCAGTGGAAAATGCATTGGAGGGTACGGACTTCACTTACTACTTCGGAAATATACAAAAAGAGGACTTTTTTAATTTATTATTTTAGCTATCTCCATTGTGGGATGGCTTTTTCTATTTTCTAGAAAAAATATCTTAATATATTGAATTTTATCTAAATTTGTAAAGTAAAGATTGAAGTTTTCTAATAGTTCTGTATAATTTAATACATAAAAGGATTCAAGTAATAAAGTATTTAAGTTTATAAAGAGGGGGCAACATTTATGAATTGGAAAATGACAGTTGGTAGTTCGGTTTTAGGTTTAATGTTATTAGCTGGCTGTGGCGGAGGTCAACAAGGAGCTACAGGTGATCAAGGTCAGGCTGAAAAAGAACCTGCCGAAGGAGGTAAAACCTATAAAGTTGGGATTACACAAATTGTGGAACACCCATCATTGGATGCGGCGACAGATGGATTTAAAAAGGCTCTTGAGGACGCTGGCTTAACAGTGGAATATGACGAGCAAATTGCACAAGGTGACCAAAACAACAATATGACAATTGCCAATAACTTTGTAGGAAATAAGGTAGACTTAATCTTTGCGAACTCTACTCCAAGTGCACAAAGTGCTTTAAATGCAACAGGTGAGATTCCGATTGTATTCACGTCTGTAACAGACCCGGTTGGTGCTGAATTAGTAGAAGCAATGGACAAGCCAGGTGCTAATATTACAGGTACAACGGATACTCATCCAGATGCAATTCCAAATACAGTTAAATTTATTGACCAGTATTTTGAAGGAAATAAAGTAGGAATGATTTATAATGCTGGAGAGCAAAACTCAGTTGCGCAAGTGGACCTTGTGAAAAAGGCAATGGAAGGAACAGACCTAGAGGTAGTTGAAGTGTCAGTATCAACTTCAGCTGAAGTAAAGCAGGCTGCTGAATCGTTAATTGGTTCTGTTGATGTTATTTACGTCATTACAGACAATACAGTTGTATCTGCATTAGAAAGTGTTGTTGGGGTGGCTAACGAAAATGATATTCCTTTATTTGTGGGTGAATTAGATTCTGTAGCTCGTGGCGGTTTTGCAGCATATGGCTTTGATTACTATGATATCGGTTTTGAAGCAGGCCAAATGGCTGCACAAATCTTAAAAGGTGAAAAAACTACGGCAGATCTACCTGTTCAGTATCCACAAAACTTAAAGCTGTTAATTAATAAAAAAGCAGCAGCTGAAATGGGTATTGAATTAAATCCAGAGTGGGATGGCATTGCTGAATATATAGAATAAGCAAAATATAAAAAGGTTGAGAGGATGAGCGTTAATGTTCATAGCAATATTTGGCTCCATAGAATCAGGAATTATATATGCAATAATGGCTCTGGGTGTTTACCTCTCTTTCCGGATTTTAGACTTTCCAGATTTAACAGTTGATGGAAGCTTTGTAACAGGGGCGGCAGTTACTGCCGTCCTTATTGTTAACGGGGTAAATCCATTTCTGGCAACGATCGTTGCTTTGTTAGCTGGGTTTTTAGCCGGATGTATTACGGGGTTACTTCATACGAAAGGCAAAATCAATGCCTTACTAGCAGGGATCTTAATGATGATTGCCCTATATTCTGTTAACCTTCGAATTATGGGGAAATCGAACGTACCATTATTAAACCAAGAGACTATGTTGAGTAAGCTCACTGACTTTTGGAAGTCTTTAGGGATTGATGATGGAATTAATAGTTTACTAACGAATATGGGTTTGCAGAATTATTTACCGAAAACATGGGCAATAGTATTCTTTATGTTTATTGTTACGTTAGTAATAAAGTTTGTTACAGATTGGTTTCTACGTACAGAAATTGGCCTAGCTATACGAGCTGTAGGCGATAATAAAAAAATGATTTCAAGTTTTTCAGCAAATACTGATACGCTTACGATTGTTGGATTAGGTATTTCAAATGGATTAGTTGCTTTTTCAGGTGCATTGATTGCACAGTACAATTCCTTCAGTGATGTTGGAATGGGGATTGGTATGATTGTAATTGGCTTAGCTTCTGTCATTATTGGTGAAGCATTATTCGGAACGAAAACTATTGCTCGTACGACATTAGCGGTTGTCGGTGGAGCAATTATTTATAGAATTGTGCTTGCGTTGGCACTTAAAGTGAAGTTTCTTGAAACTGGCGATATGAAATTAATAACAGCTACAATTGTTATTCTTGCACTAACGGTTCCAAAAGTAATCGATGCGCAAAAGGAAAAGAAGCGTAAACTTAAAAAGAAAATGGAACAAATGAGAATGACTAGTGAAGGGGGCGAGCATCATGTTACATCTAAAGCAGATCTATAAGGTGTTCAACGAAGGAACACTAGACGAAAAAATTGCCCTTAATCAAATCAATTTATCTTTAGAGCGTGGAGATTTTGTAACTGTTATCGGAAGTAATGGAGCAGGAAAATCAACATTAATGAATATGATTTCAGGGGCCTTAATTCCAGATGTAGGAACAGTTACGATTGATGAACATGATGTAACCACTTTACCTGAGTATAAACGGGCAAAGCTAATTGGGCGTGTGTTTCAAGACCCAATGGCGGGCACTGCTCCAACAATGACAATTGAAGAAAATCTGGCGATGGCTTATTCGCGGGCGACAACTAGAACTTTACGTAAAGGCGTCACAAAAAAGCGCCGCGAATATTTTAAAGAACAATTAGCAAGTCTTCACATCGGGCTTGAAAATCGATTAAATGCAAAGGTTGGTCTTCTTTCCGGTGGGGAGCGGCAGGCTCTTTCGCTTTTAATGGCAACATTTACTGAGCCGAAAATTTTATTGTTGGATGAACATACGGCAGCTCTTGACCCTTCAAGAGCAGAGTTAATTACGAATATTACAAAAGAAATAGTAGATAAACTCCAGCTTACAACATTAATGGTAACGCATAATATGCAGCAAGCCATTGATCTAGGTAATCGTTTAATTATGATGGACAAGGGTCAAATTATCTTCAGCGTTGACGGCGAAGAAAAGCAAAAGTTAACGATTGAAGATTTGCTTAATGAATTTAAACGAATTCGTGGAACGGGGATGGCAAGTGACCGTGCGTTGTTAGGATAATAGATTTATTAACTTAAAGAGCGATAGGCATCCATATAATATGGGTGCCTAAATTAATGGCCTTTTTTTACTTTGTTTCCAATCAAAACCTTTGAATTCAATCAACATCTCCTATATTGTAGTTAGTAGATAAACAAATAGATAGAATCATAGAAGAAAGGATAATGGAATGAAAAAAAATCTAGCAATCTTATTATCTGTTGCTATGCTTTTAACCTTGACGCCATTTATAAAAGTTGATGCTGCAGAAAAAAGATTTAATATGACGTACTTATTCTCAAATAGTGCGACTGATCCGATCAAGTATATAAACAATACGAATAATGCACTAGATCAAGTAAATCCAAAATACTTTCAAATTTTAGATGATGGCACACTAGACATCGTGATCCCGTCAAATAGTAAAACATTGATTGAAGAAATGCATAACAGAAATATTAAAGTAGTAGCCTTCTTGGCCAATAATTGGGCCAAGGGTGAAAAAATGTTTGACAACAGTGAAAAAATTGCTGATCAAATCGTGAAGGCTATTAAAGACAATAATTTGGATGGAATTAATATTGATGTCGAAGGATTAGGTTCTCCGTACCGCGATCAATTTACTGATTTTATTAGAATTTTAAATGAGAAATTACCTGATAATAAATCACTTTCGATTGCTGTTGCTCCGAACCCATGGGGTACAGATAAAGGGTGGCAAGGATTTTATGATTATCAGGCATTAGGAAAATACGTGGATTATCTTTTCATCATGACCTATGACGAAAGAGGCGGCGGTTCGAAAACGAGCGGACCTAACGCTAGTAAATCCTTTATAGAAAAATCAATTAATTATGCTCTTAAATATGTTGCACCGGAAAAGGTTGTTTTAGGTATTCCATTTTATGGTCGTGTATGGAATATGGAAGATGTGAAGGATACAGAAAACCTAAATACGAATAGAATTTTAGGTGAATCTATTTCTTTATACCAAATCCCAAGCCTGTTAAATACGTACCAAGTACAGGTAGTATACGATAAAGAATCAGAAAGTGTAAAAGGAACATTTACAGTAGCACCAGGTGACCCAGAGTTTAAACTGAAATCTTGGGTTCCACCATTAAAGCCTGGCACATATGAAGTATGGTTTGAGAATAATGACTCACTTAAGGCAAAGCTTGGTTTAGCCCAAAAGTACAATTTAAAGGGCGTTGGTAGTTGGAGTTTAGGACAAGAAGATCCAGCGATTTGGTCAGACTTCCGTTTATGGCTAGATGGTTTAGATTTTAAAGATGTAGGGATTAACCATTGGGCATTGGGTTCTATTGCTTTTGTAAAAGAAAAACAATGGATGAATGGAAAAAACTCAGTGAGTACATTTAAGCCAGCTGATTCACTTACACGGGCAGAGGCTGCGACAATTTTGGTGCGTGTCCTTAATCTTGGTTTAAAGGAAGAGTCATCCTCACCATATACTGATGTAGGTTCAGCCCATCAATGGGCAGCTGCCAATATTGAAATAGTAAGACAGCATGGATTAATGAGAGGTGTAGGTACAACATCATTTGCTCCTGGCAAGGCGCTATCAAGGGAAGAAATGGCGGTTATCCTTGAACGTCTAATTGGAGATCAGTTCTCGGAAAGTATGCCATCAAAAGTTATGTTTAAAGACCAAAATGATATATCTGATTGGGCTTATCCTTCCATCGTACGTATGAGTGAAAATTATATTTTCTCAGGATACAATGATGGTAGCTTTAAACCAAAAAATCAAATTAATCGTGCAGAAATGGCTGCACTATTAGAACGTATTGCTAAATATTTTCCAGAATAAAATAATCTTATCAACGCAAAAGCATCGGTAAAATTGCCGGTGCTTTTTTGCGGATTAAAATTATATTGCGAAAAGATTGAAAAAATTTAGATTATAAAAGAAAATAGACTGGAGGAGGGAGAGGGGAATTTGAGTACAACTACCGTTATAGCGAAAAAACAATCTCATTTTAGAAATGGTCTTCAGGATGGCATCAGTATTGGGATTGGTTATTTACCAATTGCTTTGACATTCGGTTTATTAGCTAAATCGACCGGTCTAAGTCTAGGGGAAACAGTCTTGATGAGTCTCTTAGTGTATGCAGGGGCATCACAATATATTGCATTAAACTTAATCGCACTCGGAACAAATCCAGCTGCAATAATCATTACTACTTTTATCGTGAATATTAGGCATTTTCTTATGACCGCATCATTGAATGAGAAGGTTGAAAAGGACCATCCGGTCATTAAAGCCTTGTATGCTTTTGGGATAACAGATGAGACGTTTTCTGTTGCCGCAACTAAAGAAGGTAAGGTTACCACTCCTTATATTTTTGGTCTTACAATCGTAGCTTATGGAAGCTGGGTAATCAATTCTGGGATTGGGCATTATGTAGGGGCAAGTTTGCCGCAGGTGTTACAGGAAAGTATGGCCATTGCTCTATATGCAATGTTTATCGGATTATTGGTACCATCTTTAAAAAGACAGAGAAAAATTATTTTTTTAGCGAGTTTTGCTGCTGTATTAAACAGTATATTTACTTACATATTACCTCCGGATTGGTCCGGTTGGGCAATCGTTAGTGCAACTTTGATTTCTGCAGTTGGTGTCGAGCTAATTTTTAAGAAAGTAGGGGGAGAGAATTAAAATGGATAAATCCATTGTTTTAATGATTATTGGGATGGCTGTTGTTACCTATCTTCCAAGAATGCTTCCGCTTGTCGCATTAAACGGAAAGAAAATGCCCCCTTTTTTACAGGCGGTGCTCGGTAATGTGCCTTTTGCTGCACTTGGGGCATTAATCATTCCGGGAATATTTTTCGTCAATGAAAATATTTGGTATGGAATAGTTGGTGCAGTGGTTGCGTTTGTTGTCGCCTACTTGGGTGCGAATGTCATTGTAGTTGTGATGAGTTCGATTGCTGTATTAACTATTTTTTCAATATTTATATAAAAAAATAAAGAGGCTGGGACATAACTAGCTTCAAATAAAGAAAAAAGAGAAATTGTGCGTA
>JAENZK010000235.1 GCA_016841285.1 Guptibacillus hwajinpoensis
GACAAACGAGTCCGAAGTTGCCCGGGGTTCGGACAAGAACGCCTATACTATCGACAAACGAGTCCGAAGTCACCCGTAGTTCGGACAGGAACGCCTTTCCTATCGACACACGAGTCCGAAGTTGCCCGTGGTTCGGACAGGAAAGCCTTTCTTCTCATCAAGCGAGTCCGAATTTACTTCTGACCCGGGGTTTATGAAAAATTGAGCCAGAGTTCCCGACCCCGCGGCCCACCGCCGCCCCGAAACCGGGGCCAGAGAACCCGACCCTGCGGCTCACCGACCACCCCGAAACCGAGCCAGAGAACTCGACCCTGCGTCCCAAAGAGACCTGCGTCCCAAAATGTTCACAGACTACTACGTGGGGTATAATATATACTTGAAAATGACGGGAGTGATTACAAATGCAGGGAACCTATAATTTAACACAAACTCCCATAACATCAACTCTTTTTAAGTTGTCATGGCCCATTATTGCATCGAACTTTATTCAAACGATTTACGGACTTGTCGATATGATTTGGGTAGGAAAGCTTGGTAGTGATCCAGTAGCTGCGATTGGAACGGCAAGCTTTTTTGTGCATTTAGCAGGTGGATTGTTTGCGATGATTTCCATCGGCAGTGGGGTTAAGGTTGCGCATAGTATGGGGGCTGGCGAAGAGGAAAAAGCGAAACTGTATATCCATAATGGTTTTTTGATGTCAATTATCCTCGGTTTAGGATATATGGTTTTTATCCTTTTGATGAAGGGTGATTTAGTAGGATTTTTTGAACTTGGTCCAAAAGTTGAGTACATGGCTTCCCAATATTTAATTATATCAATGGTGGGTACTGTTTTTGCATTTTTTAATATGTTATTTAGTATGGTTTTAAATTCACTTGGGAATAGCCGAAAACCTCTCCATGTTAATATGGTAGGGTTTTTAATTAATCTCATTATTGATCCACTATTTATTTTTGGAGTAGGTGGTTTACCAGGATTTGGAGTCCAGGGGGCAGCATTAGCAACGCTTTTTGCTAATATTATTGTCACGGTTTTATTTTATATAAATACAAGGAACTTGCCACTCTTCTCTAAGCCTTTTTTTATTAACACGAAAGAAATGGGAACCGTTCTGAAAATGGGACTTCCCATCTCGGTACAACGGATTTCTTTTACAATGATTTCAATCATAATGGCAAAAATAATAGTTCAATGGGGTGCAGAGGCCATTGCTGTCCAAAAGGTGGGAATTCAGATTGAATCCATATCTTTTATGACGATCGCAGGTCTTCAAGGAGCAGTTGCTGCCTTTATTGGGCAAAATTATGGGGCAAAAAAATGGGATAGAATTCAAAAAGGCTATGTAATGGCCCTTCTTATAACAACAGTTTTCGGAATTTTAACGACTGCCTTATTTCTGATTTTTCCTAAACAAATTTTTTCTTTGTTTTTAAATGATCCAACGAGCTTAAGTTTAGGTATTCATTACTTGCAAATTATTGGTTTATCACAATTGTTTATGTGTTTAGAAATCATGACGGTTGGGGCCTTTAATGGAATTGGTAAAACTCATATCCCTCCGATCATCAGCATTGTGTTAACGGCATCAAGAATACCATTAGCATTGGTGTTAGCAAAGTTCTTTGGATTAAATGGGGTTTGGATGTCGATTGCCGCAACTAGTGTATTAAAAGGGATTCTCCTTGCAGGGTGGTTTTTGTGGTCCCTTCACAAAATGCATGGATTAAATCTAAAGATAGGTGAAAAAAATAATGAATTTACTTGATACTGATCTATTAAATAAAATCATCGGCCGAAACTTGAATGAGGCTATTTTACAAGGCAGGTTCGGGTTGGAAAAAGAAAATATCAGGGTTGATAAGGAAGGAAAACTTGCCCTGACTCCACATCCGAAGGTTTTTGGAAGTAAAAAACAAAATCCATATATTAAGACTGATTTTTCAGAGAGCCAAATTGAGATGATTACACCTGCTTTCAATTCCATTGAAGAAACCTTTCATTTTCTGGAGACCATTCATGACATCATTTCACTTGAGTTGAAGGATGAATATTTATGGCCAAGCAGCAATCCCCCAATTTTGCCTAGTGAAGAAGAAATCCCGATTGCTGATATGGAGGATGAAGAAGAAAATAAGTACCGTCTTCAACTTGCAGATAAATATGGTCGAAAAAAACAATTGGTGAGCGGCATCCATTTTAATTTTTCTTTTCAGGAATCATTTTTGCAGAAACTTCATAGAGAGCTTGGAGTTGAGGAAGAATTTCGGGAATTTAAGGACCGTATTTATTTAAAAGTTGCAAGAAACATCTTGAAGTATCGCTGGCTGTTGATTTATTTAACAGGTGTTAGCCCGATATTTCACCAAACCTATGCTGAAAAATGCGTTCAATTAGGAAAACATTTTGATCAAGAAAGCTATTATTTTCCGAACATGAATTCATTACGAAACAGTGTTTGCGGTTATCGAAACGATAAGCCAATCTATGTTTCATTTGATTCAATTAAGGAATATACTCATGATTTGGAAAACCTCGTGCGTGCTCAAAAACTATTGAGTGCAAAAGAGTTTTATAGCTGTGTAAGGTTAAAATCGACTAAAGGTCAAGACCAACTCCAAGCCTTGCTTGAAAACGGAATCGATTATTTAGAATTGCGGACAACGGATTTAAATCCATTTGACAAAATTGGCATTAGTAAAGAGACGATGAGGTTTATTCATTTATTTCTTATCTATATGTCTCTGATTAAGAATGAACCATTTGGTGAAGAAGAACAACGACTTGCACAATTAAACCAGGATATTTTAGCACTAGAGGGAATTACAGCAAGGCAATATAGATCCGATGAGTACGGAACAACCTTGCAAAAAGCAGGTTTAGAAATCATTGAAAATATGAAGGTAATGATACAGCAGTTGACCGTAAATGACGATACTTATATAAAGTTGCTGGAACAAAAGCAAAATGTATTAGTAAATCCTGACCTAAGTTTTGCGGAACAACTAAAAGCAGAAATCCAAAACTCAACCTTTTTAACGTATCACTTGGAAAAAGCAAAACAATATGCAGAGGAAAGTGCAAAAAGTGGATATAAATTCTTCGGATATGAGGATTTAGAATTGTCCACACAATTATTATTAAAAGCATCCATAAAAAGAGGAATTCAATTTGAGATTTTGGACCGTAAAGATAATTTTATATTATTAAAAAAAGGCGGACACCACGAATATGTGAAGCAGGCGACAAAGACATCGCTTGATTCCTATATAACATTTTTAATAATGGAGAATAAAATTGTAACCAAAAAAGTGTTAGAGCGGCATGGAATAAGGGTTCCCAAAGGAAAGGTATATAACCATTTAAATGAGGCTTTGAATGATTTTGAGGTCTTTCAAGGAAAACCGATTGTAATTAAGCCAAAGTCAACGAATTTTGGTCTTGGGATTACAATTTTTACTACAGATTACTCTAAAGAGGATTATTATAAAGCATTTGAAATGGCCTTTGAACATGATCAAACTGTTCTCTTGGAGGAGTTTTTGACTGGGAAGGAATACCGCTTTTTAGTAATGGGTGATGAAGTGGTTGGTGTACTCCATCGCGTACCGGCAAATGTTGTCGGAGATGGCATCCAAACAATAGAACAGCTTGTCATCGAAAAAAATGAGGACCCACTGCGCGGGCGTGGCTATAAAACACCACTTGAATTCATTGTATTAGGTGAAGTAGAAGAGATGTTTTTGAAAAACCAAGGGATCAAACGCACTTATATTCCAAAGCCAGGGGAAATTGTTTATTTACGAGAGAACTCCAATATTAGTACAGGTGGAGACAGTATTGATTTTACCGATGAAATTCCCGAATCTTATAAAAAAATTGCAATCCGTTCTGCAAAAGCGGCAGGGGCTGTTTTTTGTGGAGTAGACATGGTCATCGACAATATAAATGAGGAGGCAGCATCAACAAATTACGGGATTATTGAAATCAACTTCAATCCAGCCATCCATATTCATTGCTATCCATTTAAAGGGAAAAACCGTAAAGCTGACGAAAAAATACTTGATTTATTATTTGGAAGAACTTAAGCAAAGCAAGGGACTTGTTCTCTTGCTTGGGTTTAAAAGAGCGAGAAAAACACCATTGAAAGGCTTTCATAGCATTGGGAAATAAGTTTATCCGCATAGCGTTTTTCATGTTATAGCACAAGAAACCTTATGAATCAAAACAGAAGAATTTTACTATTTTTCAACAGTGTCCCCGTGTCCCATCCCACTACTGAACCCACGAAACCTGTCTCCCTAAGCGCACCCACACTATTAACCCACTTCACAGAATAGTCACACAACGTTAAGAAAATCTAACGAATTTAGTTCTTTTACGAAAATTGTAATGTGATAAGGTAGGAATAGTGCAAATACAAACAGTACGATGTCACAATAAAGGATTGATAATGAATGGAACAAGCGCTTTATCTAAAACAAAAATTACAGCTAGTAATTACTAATAAGATGGAACAACAACTTTCATTATTGCATATGCCGCTTATCGATCTTGAAGGGTATCTAATGAACGAAGCAATAGAAAATCCATTTATTGATATAGACTCTTTTAACGATAACCGCCTCAATTCCAAAAAACGTCAACTCCATAACAAAAGTGGACAAGAGTGGTTACAAAATATGGAGCAGCCACAAAGTTTTTTTGATTCCTTATTAGAACAATTACGTTTATTAAAGCTTAAACCACTAGAGCAAGAAATACTGGAATACTTAATTTTTCAAACCGATGAAAACGGATATTTTCGGGGTAGTTTAGAGGAGGTTTGCAAGCAATTTGCAGTATCCGTTGATACCGTAGAAAAATGCCTTTACTTGTTACAAACCTTCGAGCCGATTGGTATAGGTGCCCGAAATCTCCAAGAATGTTTTTTACTTCAATTAAGAGCAATGGCTGTAAGAAATGAACTTGCCGAATTAGTAGTCGCTGATTATTTTAATCTATTAGTTGAGAAGAAGTGGAAGGAAATAACCAGAAATGTCGGGGGGGATCTAGTAGAGATTCAATTTGTTTTTGATATTTTAAAAAAATTAAACCCACGACCAGGAAGTTCTTTTCAACAAGATTTTTCACAGTCAATCAAACCGGAATTAATTATTAGTTGTGATGCTCCGGGCTTTACAGTAAGGATTAATGAGGCTCTTTATCCAACATTCTCATTTGATTCCTTTTACTTTCAGCAAATGGGCAGTATTACCAGCTTTGACCATAAAAACTATTTACAAGAAAAGTACCAACATTTCAAATGGTTACAACAGGCGGTAGATAAAAGAAAACAAACGTTACTCAAAGTTATGAAGGCCATTATAGAAAAGCAACATGACTTTTTTGAAAAAGGTACTGCATATTTAAAACCATTAACAATAAAAGATGTTGCAGGGGAAATTGGAATGCATGAATCAACAGTAAGTAGAGCGGTGAATGGAAAATATGTACATACACCTCATGGTCTTTTTGAAATCAAATACTTTTTCACCTCTAGTATTGCTGTAAATGGAAGTGAGGAAATATCCTCGGAAGTTGTTAAAAAAGCTCTATATAAGTTAGTTGAAAATGAAAATAAATATAAACCTCTTTCAGATCAAAAATTAGTTGAACTATTACAAACAAATGATGGCTTTAATTTGTCTAGAAGAACCGTGACTAAATATCGGGAACAACTTGGTATTCCATCATCTAGTAAACGGAAGCGATATTAATTGTGAATTTCTTCACAAAGTAGATAAAGGAATGATGGGAAAAGTATTGAACCATAAGGAGTGCTGAACTTGAATAATTTAAATATAGATTTGGTTAAGCCGTTGTATCCGAATGAAGATGAGTCATATATTCCATATTCATTATTTATAACAGATAGTCAAGGTAATATCTTGGTTTGCAATTCGTATTTTTCTCTCTTGATGGGAATTCCTCTTGAAAAGCTTTTAACTATGAATGTTGCAGATCTTGTTAAAAAAAAGGTGTATGACCATTCAACAACAATGGAGGCACTTGAATCAAAGCAAGTCGTGGCTGCTGAGGCTATTACGCATAATAATATTCGTGTGTTTTCAACGAGTACGCCGGTGCAAGACTATACTGGCGAAATATCAATGGTAATTACAACATCCTGTTTATTAACATCAGACAAGTATTCTGACGATGAAAAGAAACAGTTAGAGGAATTCACGTACAATGAATATGAAAACTTGAAAAAGGAAGTAGCCCATGCTGAGGGAATTGTAGCAGAAAGCTTGTCAATGAAGCGAATTATTCAAGCCTGCAACCAAATTGCCTCATTTGATAGTAGAATTCTACTCTATGGAGAATCCGGTACCGGAAAGGAAGTTCTAGCTAATTATATTCATCAAAGAAGTAATCGAAAAGACAGTCAATTCGTGTCTGTAAACTGTGCAGCTATCCCTGAAACTCTTTTTGAGTCAGAACTTTTTGGGCATGAAAAAGGATCCTTCACTGGGGCAAGTATGACAAAAGAAGGTCTACTTGAAGTTGCAAATGGTGGGACGTTGTTTTTAGATGAAATCTCAGAAATGCCTTTAGATTTACAAGCAAAATTATTAAGAGTTTTAGAATCGGGTGAGTTTCGCCGTATTGGCGGAACGAAAACCTATAAGGTGGATTTCAGGCTAATTTCAGCTTGTAATAGGGACTTGATGAAAATGGTTGATGAAGGCAAGTTTCGTAAAGATTTATATTATCGAATTAACGTAATACCTATTAATCTCCCACCATTGAGAAATAGAAAACAAGATATTATTGCACTAGTATATAAGTTTGTAAATGAGTTGAATAAACGATTTGGTTTAGATTATAAAATAAACTCTGAACAGTTAAAATTTATTTTAAATCATAGTTGGCCAGGTAATGTTAGAGAACTAAAAAACTATGTTGAAAGGATCGTAGTAACGGACGTAGGAAATATATTGGGTTACTCTGAAGAAGAAGTTGTAGATGTCCAGGAAAATAATATCTTTATTGCATTTAACCAAGATGCTGATTTAAAAGACTTTTTAGCGGAGGCGGAAAAACAGTATATCATGAAGGTCTTAAAAGACTGTGAAGGTAAAATATGTGATGCAGCGAATAAACTTAGAATTCATAGAACAGCTTTATATCGCAAGCTAAAAACATATAATATTGCTAAAATAGCAGGAGACTAAAATCGTCACTACGATTTTAGTCTTCTTTTTTTGTAAGTAAAGAAAGTATAAGTTTTAGCACATTATTGTCTAGCTCCAGCGCCTATCGCCTAGCAAACTTCAGGTCTC
>JAENZK010000236.1 GCA_016841285.1 Guptibacillus hwajinpoensis
TAATTATTACATCTATGGGATCGTCGTTATCGTTAAGACGTTGTTCGATAAAGAAACGTTCCAGATATGCTCGGATGAGAAAAGTCGGGATAGTGATTATGCTTAATTATAGCAAAATGCTGAGATTATTTCATTAAATTAATAATTACATTGTTATTGGCTAATAACATTTTTACATCCTGGTTGTAATCAATGAAAAATGAGTGTTGATCTATACGTTGTCCCAGCAGGGGTGATAAGCGCTGTCTACCTTCAAGCGTTCTCCATCATATAAGCCACCGGAGATATCGAAGATCATGGAGTAATCGAGAAGGTCGGGGCAGGCGCTGCGGAGGCCGTGGTCGCCGTAGGTTTGGGTGAGATGGGGAGCTTGGTGGGGATTGTGATTATGTTGCATATTTTATTTAGGTTATGAATAGAACATGTATTCTATTTTATCACAACAGAAACAAAAATATGAAATTTTATATCATTTTAGTCTTTTTCCCTCTTATATTTTTAGTAATGATCAAGAACTTTCTTCACAAGTGGATGTAATTTGGCACGGTGATTCTTCAAAATTGGTTGTGTGTCCTTGACAAGTTTCGCTAACTTAAAATATTCATTTTCCTAGCATAATTGTTGGTTAATTGGATGAGGAAGCTAATGTTTGTCTGCTCTTCAATCTTAATTTGATCTCTCATTATGTTATTAACTATCGCACATAAGATCATCAAACACCAAATTTGGCTTTTGGTAATGAATCAAGATTAAAGACCGTCTTTTTAATTATTAGCGCTCCCTTGATATCCAGTTAGTATTGTTAGCAGCCATCCAATTATTATTACAGCGCTTGTAGATGCCAAAGAGAGATGCACTCACTTCAAGGATGTCGCAGAAAGAATTATTGGGATTATTTTCATGCATTATTATTACAATTCCATTTGAATTTATGTTCACAAAACTAGATCATGGTAATGATTGTAAATCCTCATAGAATTTTCAGTTTTTGGTTTTAAATCGGAAAAAATTCGTTAGTGTAACATTATTTTTGAAATTAGCAATCTTTTATTGTACAATATAAACATATACAGTCATTTGCAGTTCTTTGTATTCCCATAACTCCACATCGTTAAGTTAAGAATGAATTCGTAAAATTCCTTGATTAATTTCTGAGGAGTGGCTAAATGTACACTATTGGTCCATACATAAGGGATTTTGTAGTGTATTTAAAAGAGCTTGTAATTTTCCTTTATTCACGTGCACCTCCACCACATTTGTCAAAATATTAAACAAAAAATATATTGCTTTCTCACAGATTTTATTCTGAGTGATCTTGTTGAGATTGCAAAAGGAGTCTTTAAATGGAAAGGAAAATTAGGAAGTTAAATATCCAAGTATTGGTAATTTTTACCTTACTTTTTGCGTCGATTTCATTGTTTCCCACTAATCAAAATTCTGTTAGTGCCCAATATTTTCCAAGATTTGATGTTTATACATTTGAAGAAACACAGGTCATAGGATGGAGTTGGCCACTTGGTGAGGAAGTCACCCTCACAATCGATGATCCCAAAAATGGCGTGGGTGTGGATTACACCGCTACATCAACTGTTATTGTATATGCTGATTTCCCAGAAGATACCAGTGCGGAATTCTCTCTGGAGGATTTGCCATTTGATTTAGAATCTGGCCAGTTATACACAATGAGTCATGGGGATGTGACAAAAGTACATGAAATGAGATATATCACGATCGATAAGGTAGATCATGTTAATGATACAGTTGCTGGATTCGCAGATGTAGGCCAAGAGGTTATTATCAATATATACAATAATGAGATACTACCATTGAGGAAAGCGGTTGCAGATGAAGAAGGATACTGGGAAGTAGATTTTTCAATCCCGCAAAATGGAGAAGAGGTTTATGATCTGCATCCTGGTGAGGGAGCTCATGCTATGGTATACGACGACGATGGAGATGGGACAGGGGCAAAATTTCGTATTCCCAATCCAGTTGTATATGCTCGCGCAAATGATGATCAAATTGAGGGTTGGGATTGGCCGATTGGTGATATGGTAACAATTTTTGTCGATGATCCTGCGACAACACCCAATCCTGATTATACAAAAGAGGTTCTCGTAGAAATTGTGGAAGGGGATCCTCATTCATTCCTATTTTACACTGATAACTATGATCTTAAGCCAGGGGACATAATTACTGCATTTGTGGATGCAGCTGTCTATGGCCCATTTACAAAGACGTTGGAAGTCAGCAATGTAATGATTACAGAACTCGACTTGGAAGCAGATATTGTCTATGGCATCGCAGAACCTGAGCAATCATTGGAGGCTTTAGCTTTTGATGGATTTGGATGGTACTGGCGTTATGTAACTGCAGATATTGAGGGAAACTGGTTTGCCGATTTTAGTGTACCATGTATGCAAGAGGGTGATGATTTTACTATTGATTTACGGCATGGAATATGGATTGACTCATTAGTGCCAGATGACGATGGAGATGCAACACTCTATGGATTTAATATTGATAATTCTGATGAATTTCTCCCCTGGACCCAAGTAAACAATGATGGTTTTGGGAATTCAGAAAATATGCAAATCCCTTCCCTGGCGACCTTTAAAGGTTATCTTTATGCTGGTGTATGGCAGCTTCATGACGGCCATGAATATGCTGAAGTGTGGCGTACAAACGGTACTTCCTGGCAAATGGTGGATCATCGTGACACCAACGCATGTGCTGCGATGATTGAGTTCAAGGGTTATCTTTACTGCGGCAGTTGGAAATTTGGTGATGACCAAGGAAAAATTTGGCGTACTGCTGATGGCCAGAATTGGATTGAAGATGTCAACTATTCTTCCAATGAAATTAATACATTCAAAGTATTTAATAATATCTTGTTTGCAAGCACCTGGGGCTCTGAAGGAGTTGGCAACGATATTTGGTTTAGCAAGGATGGTGTTAATTGGAACCTATCGATTTCTGGAGGATTTGGAGATCCAGCTAACCTGGGCGCTCCTGCAAGTGATATATTCCATGGCAAACTATATTGGGGTACTTATAATATCGATACCGGCGGTCAAATATGGCGGACGGACGGTAACAATTATGAACTTGTTATGGAAGGCGGGTTTGGCAATTCGGAGAACTCAGGAGTAACTGCCTTGGCAACCTTTGACGGCTATCTTTATGCTACTACTTCTGATTCAATATCGATTGAGGTCTGGCGGTCTGCAGACGGTGAAAACTGGGACAAAGCTTTTGATCTTCAGATGTATGCTTACCCTTTAGGTGATGATCTAATTAACGGAATGGAAGTATTTGACGGCTATCTCTATATTGTCATTCAAAACGACATGACAGGTCTGGAAGTATGGCGAACAGCAACCGGCACAGAATGGATCCAAGTATCCTTTGGAGGATTTGAGGATAATAACAATGGATGGTCGTATTGGGACAATGCAATAACAAGTTACAAAGGACAACTGTACATAGGTACAAACAATTTCGAAACTGGTGGGGAGGTCTGGACATTCCTAACAATTGAGTAAACCTATTTATTCAGGATGGGTTGGTGGATTTTAGTAAACAAAACCAACCCATCAGAAAAAAAGTCATAAGTAAATTACATTCTTCAGACATTTGAAACATTAATTTATTCAAATAGACACACATTCTGTTAAAAACAATGTTTGTAAAATAAATAAGCAAGGAACAAAGATCAATTTATCAACAAGAATTATATTTATCAAAGTAAGAAATCTTTTATACTTTTTTCGCTTTTCACTCAACAAAGGCTTACAAAAAAGCGAAGCCCATGCAAGGCAGGTGGGCATTGTGGTTTTTTTACAAAACCGATCTTGCTCTTATGGCCACACACGGCCTTCCGGCAACATACATGGGCTCGGGGTAGAGGATGACTTTCTGATCCTTCCAGGATGCTATATCATCCCCTAGGATTTCTGCGAGTTGCAGGGCAAGGGGGCGGGTGAGGATCACGCCGCGAGGGGCCTCGGCGAACCAGAGGACAAATTTCTTAATCGGTCTTCCGGCGGGGTGGAGCTTCTCCTAGCTGATCTTCTTGATGGTGACGGTGGCATGCCATTTGAGATCTCTGCCACGGGCAAAACGGCGGGGATAAGTTTTGTGAGATTTTCATATTAAAGTTAATAATCTTGTACCAAAAAGAAATTAATAATGAAAAATCTGTAATTTTTCGTGTTTATTAGGGGATTGCAGCAAACTGAATGACTCATACGTCAATGCAACAAAAAAAATATTAAAAATTTTAAAAGTTTAACTTTCCTAACTATCTTATTCTTTTAGTTTTCCTTTTAGCCAAATCTCGAACGGAATTGAACTAATACCTGATTCTTCATATGCATTTTTTAGATCGTTCTTTACTGAATAATATAATGGAAGATCTGTCATAGATTTATGATAAAGAATTGCATATGATCTTAAAAAATACACAATTGCATTTTTTAAATCATTCTGAGATTTATAAACCTCTGCCATGTTAGCATAGTTGACGGCAGTGGCAGGGTCTTGACCTCCAAGACCCTTCGTAGTAATTTTCAGCATTTTATTAAAATATTTTAGTGCATTCGGGTAATCACCCTGCTTTTTATAGGTCACCGCTAAGCTGTGGTAGACAATTGCAGTATTGGGATGCTCCTCACCCAGTGACTTTTTATATATTTTGAGGGCATTTTGTAAGCATGGCAACGCATTGGTATAATCTTTCTGAAAAAGATAAATTTCAGCCAGGTTGCAATAGGCTTCAGCATTTTTCAGGTGCTCCTCTCCTTACACCTTTTCATAAATATCCAGCGCTTTTTGATAATGTTGCAATGCCATGGGGTAGTTATCCTCGGCTTTATAAAGAGCACCAAGTTTTCTGTGGGGTTCAGCGATTTTGATGGATTTCCCGAACCGGTTTTTCCAAGCTCCTATTGACTTTTGGAAAGAATCAATTGCCTTGATCTTTTCTCCCTGGACTCTGTGGACCTCAGCAAGGTTGAAATATATTTCGGCTGTACGGAAATGCTCATTACCATTTTCCTTTATGCTGATATCCAAACATTTTTTCAAATATTGTAGCGCTTTGGAGTAATCTCCCTGATTTATAAAGCACTCAGCAAGGTTATTGTAGGTTACTGCAGTTTTGGGGTCTTCCTTACCAAATAATTTTTCCTTAAAATCCAGTACCTTTTGATAATATTCCGACGCTTTCGAGAAATCACCCTGGTGATAATAAACCATGGCGATTCTGTTGTAGGTGCGTACAGTATCGGGGTGTTCATTACCGAGCATCTTTTCACGGATAAACAGCGACTTTTGAAAATACTCCAGGGCTTTGGTGTATTCCCCTTCCGCTAGATATAGCTTTGCTATCTCGTGGTAAGTCGCGGCAGTATCAGGATGCTCCTTACCAAGCACATTTGTATAGATTCTTAAGGCTTTCTTATAATACTTCAGCGCTTTAGGGTGATCATCCTGGTTATGATAGTAAAAACCAAGATTTTTGTATGTGGCAGCAGTGCTGGGATCATTCTTACCCAGGATTCTTATCTTCTTATGCAGCGCTTTTTGATAATATTGCAGTGCCTTAGGATAATCACCCTGGGTATGATGCAATGAGGCAATATTATTGTAAGTGTATGCAATATCGGGATCTTCCTTATCGAGGAATTTTACCGCCTTTTGATAATACTCCAGTGCCTTAGACATATCACCCTGGGCTTGATAGATTGGAGCAATTATGCTGTAAGTGCTAGCAGTACCAGGATGTTCCTTACCAAGTTTCCTTTTCTTAATATCTAGAACTTTTTGATAATAATCCAGCGCTTTAGAGCAATCACCCTGAGCTAAAAATAAATTGGCAAGGTTTTTGTATGTGTTAGCAGTATCGGGGTACTCCTTACCAGGCTCCTTTTCGAAAATATCAAGTGCTTTTTGGAAGTAGTTCAGCGCCTTGGGGTAATCACTCTGGATTTGATATAAGAGGGCAAGATTGGTGTAAATGTTAGCAGTGTACCAGTGCTCCTTACCTAGTTCCTTTATGCTGGTATCCAAACCTTTTTGTAAATATTGCAAGGCTTTTGGATAATCTTGTTGTTTGATACAACCAGCGGCAAGTTTGGAGTTATGTTCAATAGACCTTTTTATCTTTTCTTTATCTAATTTATTTTTTGCCATTTACCCCTCCTAAGATAACAGCCTATCAATGAACCTATTTATAATGACTTTTTTAAAAATCACATAATAAAATACACAAGACAAAATAAAATAATTAGTACGACATATACAACTAAATTAATTTTTTGATAAGATATTTTCTAGTATACATTATTCTATCACGTGGAAGTGAATGATTCGTTTTTAGTCAAGAAGAATTCAGAAATTAAAAGCAGCAATGAAAATAATTCTTCCCAAACTTTATTAGAACACAAGAAACCGGATTTTGTATCATCTTATCGCTCAATAATTTGTTGTTTATGAATTATTAATAAGTAAAAATTCTTAGAATATCCTTGACTTGGATGAAAATATCAAGTCTATATGCGTAAACAAATTAAAACACTA
Source organism: Guptibacillus hwajinpoensis (assembly GCA_016841285.1). Taxonomy (GTDB): domain Bacteria; phylum Bacillota; class Bacilli; order Bacillales; family Bacillaceae_J; genus Schinkia. The sequence goes on from JAENZK010000236.1 coordinate 6,583, forward strand.
ATGTACAAACAATTCTTGGAGAAATAGTTTCTTAATCAAATAGTGACAGATATATCCACTTGTAAGCCAGAATATAAAAACAGTTACATGATTTCTGCTTGAGGGAAAAATTTAATAAACAAAGCCCACCTGGTACCCGGTGGGCTTTGTTTGACAATTATAAAACCGATCTTGCTCTTATGGCTACACACGGCCTTCCGGCAACATTCATAGGCTCAGGGTAAAGGGTGATTTTCTGGTCCTTCCAGGTGCTTGTATCATCCCCAAGGATCTCGGCTAGCTGAAGAGCTAGAGGACGGGTAAGGATCACGCCGCAAGGGGTCTCAGTGAACCAGAGAACAAATTTTTTCACAGGCCGTCCGGCTGGGTGGAGCTCCTCCTGGGTAATCTCCTTGATGGTTACGGTGGCAGGACCTTTCAGGTCACTGCCACGGGCAAAACGTCGGGGGTAAAGTTTGGTAAAATTTTATCGACAAGAAATTCCAGTCAAAGCTTTAGGAAAAAACAGTATACTGAAATAAAGTAGTCGTGCCTCGACATAAATTCAAAAGGAGCAGGGATGAGTAAAAGAATGAAGGAAGCGCTGGTTGGCGGCGCTTTATTGGGAATTGTCTGTGTGGTGGGGGCGACCATCCGCTCCGGTTCAACCGTTTCGCCTGGTTTTGTTTTCTCACTTTGGTATAACC
>JAENZK010000237.1 GCA_016841285.1 Guptibacillus hwajinpoensis
TATCTAAGTAATCACTAATCGTTTGATAAGCAACAATAAATTCAATACAATCCGTTAATGATTCCCTTGCTAGAATGGCATAAACTCCTCCACCTTCACAATGAAAGGTCTTCGAATTAATACTGGCTAATGCCTGCTTTCTAAGTTCAGGATCCGGAATTTCGCCCGCTTTTATTTTCCATTTATTTAATTGAGTATGAACATTTGGAAAAACATCTTTATATATTTTTTTCATTAAATTAAATAAGTATCCGGGTGGTGTCAATCCTTTTTCACTCCAAACATTACCTTTACATAGAGGATTTTTGCAATTGCATTTCAACAAAACCTTTTGTATATTTAAATACTTCATCTCTTTCCGGTTCATTAAAAATTTCATGATAAAGCTTCGGCCATTCTTTATAAAGCTTTTCATTTACTTTTATTTTATCAAACCATTCTTTAACAATAACCTTATCCACAATTTTATCTGCCCCTGCCTGCATCAATAACACTGGGATGTCAGTAGGCAGTTTATCGATATTTCGATTAGCAAGCTCCATCGCCTTCACAAGCTCCTGGTACCAGCGAACAGATACCTTTGTTACATAAAGTGAGTCATTTTCATCAAATTCCATCACTTCTTTATTTCGTGTCGCAATTTTCGGCTCCATATGGGAGGCAAGCCGCAGGGAAGGAGCGACCACATTTAAAGCTTTTGCAGCCAATTGTAACCCTTTCGGCGGTGGGTTTGTAAGTCCCAAACACGGAGAGGATAAAACAGCTGCCTTTACAGGTAATTGTTTTTCCTGCAATGTTCGAATGACAGCCAATCCACCCATACTATGTCCAAGCAAGAAAATCGGTAAATCATATACCTGTGCTTCATCAACCCAGTTGCAAATTGTATCTATATATTCATCAAAAGAATCAATATGGCCTCTTTTTCTTGTTGAAGTACCTTGACCAGGTAAGTCGCCAAGTACGACATTCATTTTATTTGCTTTCCACATCTCCGTTAGCCACTTGTACCGTCCCTGATGTTCAAATGCACCATGAACAACTACAAACACACCACGAGGATCTTCAACTTCCCACTTCCACATGAAAAAATCTCCTTTACTAATCAAATACGCCTTGGTGTATTTGCGCCCAGATTTTTTATCGAGCTTGCTCGATAAAAAATCTGAGGCATCCGCCGGAGGCTTAACTTTATTCAGTAGGGGTACCCCCCTTTTAATAATGGTAGTATGAAATTTCTACTGAATAAAGTTAATTTTACCAATTATCCATGATACAATCATTTTATGGTTTGAACGGCATACTATTCAAGTCCACAATTTTTTTAAAAAGGAATGATATTGTTATGATTTATGAATTCAAAGGAAAATATCCAAAAATAGCAGAAAGCGCTTTTATTGCAGATTATGTAACAATTACAGGTGATGTTACTGTTGGTGATCTAACCAATATTTGGTTTAACACTTCCATCCGCGGTGATGTTGCTCCAACTATTATTGGGAATCGTGTAAGTATCCAAGATAACTCTGTCCTACATCAAAGCCCTAATAATCCACTAATAATAGAAGATGATGTAACAGTCGGGCATATGGTTATTTTACATAGTTGTATTATTAGAAAAAATGCTTTAATTGGGATGGGATCAACTATTTTAGATGGAGCTGAGATTGGGGAAGGAGCTTTCATCGGAGCAGGTAGCCTAGTTGCTCAAGGAAAGAAAATTCCGCCAAATTGCTTAGCGTTTGGACGTCCGGCAAAAGTTGTCCGTGAACTCACTGAAGAAGATTTAAAGGACATGGCTAGAATTAGACGCGAATATGTTGAAAAAGGCCAATTTTATAAGTCATTGCAAAAATAGAAAAGCGGAAGCGACCGTTCAGCGACGAACAAACTGGAGCACTTCGCAATGAGATAAAGGAAACACAGCGAGGTACGAGCTGATGTTGACTTATTGTAGTGTAGAAGTGCGAAGTTTGCTAGTCGCTGGTCGCTGGAGCTAGACAAAGAAAAGCGGAAGCGACTGGAGCTAGACAATACATAATTATGTAATTAGGAGACATTCGTTTACCGAAGAGTCTCCTTATATTTTTCACTAAACATTACCTGATTATCTAAAACAACGAAAGCCCTACCTCTCTTTCATCTATACGGCTCCTAGACCGCGCCATGGGAATTAGCATAAAAAAACCAACTTGTTATTCAAATTAATCATCATTAAACATCATTAAGAATTATGAAAAATAAAATAATGTGCGGGATAAAAAGATGGAATTAACCAAGAGGGGTTTAGTAGAAAACAATAGAGGGGGCTGTCTAAGACAGCCCCCAGCTATATCTAAATGAAATTAAGCTTTTTGAACGTTAGCAGCTTGTGGTCCGCGATTTCCTTCAACAACTTCGAAAGAAACTTTTTGACCTTCTTCTAATGACTTAAAGCCTTCACTTTGAATAGCTGAGAAATGTACGAAAACATCTTCTCCACCTTGAACTTCAATAAATCCAAAACCTTTTTCTGCATTAAACCATTTAACTGTACCAGTTTGCATTTGTATTTCCTCCAATAATTTTATTTTCACCATAAGCTTATTTACACATTTTTGTAATTTGATATAAAAAAAGTCGTAACTGCAAATTGTGGAGATAGTAATCGTCCACTTCCATTTGCAGTCACGACTTACGTATACACATGCAAAATTTTTATAAACGAACTTAATAGCTTATGCCTAATAATATAACATATAATTTCTAAAGTCAAATCTTATTTAAAATTATGTCTGCTATGATTTTCAACGACCTGCAGCATTTTTGTACTTGGTGCCATTTCGCTATGACATATTGGACAATCTGGCTCGTCACTGCTTTTGAAATTGTCACGAACCCAGCAGTTGCAATCATCTGAAGTGCACACCCACACCTTTGTCTCCTCTGTCACAACCTCTTCCACTTGTCTTCTTCCAAAAGCCATTACCAACCACACCTTTCGAGAATTATATTCGTAAAACCATGATTGCAACAAAAAAACTTATTATAAAAACATAACAAAATGAGGTATGTTATATCTTTATAATAAGCAACTTCAATTTATGAATTTTTGAACTCTTTATTATAGTATACCCTATAAAACGTTTTTATACCAATTTATTTCAAAATTATGGATACACAGCATTGGCTGAAAAAAGGGTAGATAAACTCCTAAAGCTTATCCACCCTTTATTTATTATTGTAATGCCTCTTTTTTCAATCCTTCGGCTTTATCTGTTTTTTCCCAAGGTACATCAATGTCGATTCGACCAAAATGTCCATAAGCAGCCGTTTCTTTATAGATTGGACGACGTAAGTCTAACATTTTGATTATGCCTGCAGGACGAAGGTCAAAGTTATTACGGACAACTTCAACTAGCTTCTCTTCCGACACTTTTCCAGTTCCAAAAGTATCAACGGCAATCGAAACTGGTTGGGCAACGCCAATCGCGTATGCCAGCTGTACTTCACATTTCTCAGCCAAACCTGCTGCGACAATGTTTTTTGCTACATATCTTGCTGCATAAGCTGCAGAGCGGTCAACCTTTGTTGGATCTTTACCAGAGAATGCACCCCCGCCATGTCGAGCATACCCGCCATATGTATCAACAATGATTTTTCGACCTGTTAAGCCAGCATCCCCTTGTGGTCCGCCAATTACGAAACGTCCTGTTGGGTTAATGAAGTATTTTGTATTTTCATCAATAAGTTCTCTCGGAACAATTGGATTAATGACAAATTCTTTAATATCCTTTTGAATTTGTTCTAATGATATTTCTGGATTATGTTGTGTGGATACAACAATAGCGTCAATGCGTATCGGTTTATCATTTTCATCATACTCTACTGTTACTTGTGTTTTTCCATCAGGACGTAAATATGGAAGTGTATCATTTTTACGAACTTCTGCCAATCTTCGGGAAAGTTTGTGCGCCAATGAAATAGGTAGCGGCATTAATTCTGGTGTTTCATTACAAGCAAATCCAAACATTAATCCTTGGTCCCCAGCGCCAATCGCTTCAATTTCTTCATCAGACATGTTACCTTCACGAGCTTCCAAAGCCTTATCAACACCCATGGCAATATCAGGTGATTGTTCGTCAATAGATGTTAAAACAGCACATGTCTCAGCATCAAATCCATATTTTGCACGATTATAACCGATACCATCCACTGTTTCACGTACAATTTTAGGAATGTCTACATAGGTAGATGTTGTAATTTCGCCGGCAACCAGTACCAAGCCGGTTGTTACAGTTGTTTCAGCCGCTACACGAGCGTTTGGATCGTTTTTAAGGATCTCATCCAAAATAGCATCGGAAATTTGATCACATATTTTATCCGGGTGTCCTTCCGTTACTGATTCTGAAGTAAACAAACGACGGTTCTTTGTCATTTAAATATGTACCTCCCAAGAAAAATCAATTTTAACGGTACTCATTCCCTTTATACGTTGGCTCATACCTTTTTCTATATCCTTAAGGTATCCATTTTTGTATAAAAAACTCATTTCACATCGTTTTAAGACACAAAAAAACCTTTCCTACAATTAAATGAGGAAAGGTTGTTTAATCAACTAAGCCTTTCACTCTTATCGATCAAGACAAAAGCTTGTCTTGCAACAGGTTAAGCACCTTGTCACTATTACGAAATATTTCAGTGAAATCAACCGGATTGATATGGTAGTTCAAGGAAATAATAATAATAGTGTCGGTTGCCGGGTTTCTTAGGGCCTGTCACCCCTCCACCAACTCGGGATAAGAGAGTATCCGTTCTGACCTATAGTATCGTAGAAAGTCATATTTTGCAATTGAATTTTAAAAATTAGATAAAATTTTAAATAGTATAGACTATTAATCTAAATATGTTATACTATTTAACATATTATAGATTATAAACTGATTAAATCATTAATGAAAAGGAAGGTTTTGTTCATGAACTCTGTTCGTAACACGATTGAATTAAAGGATGTGATTAGTGGAGCTAATGTCCATCATAATCTATCTGTTCCACAATTAGTGGAGAAAACTTTATCAAGAGAAGAAGCTGTATTATCTTCAACAGGTGCTGTTCGTGCTACTACTGGAAAATATACTGGTCGTTCACCAAAAGATAAATACATTGTAGAAGAGGCTTCAACAAAAGATAAAATCGATTGGGGTTCCGTTAACCAACCAATCTCTGCTGAAGTATTCAATTCACTTTATCAAAAAGTGTTAAATTACTTAAGTTCCAAAGATGAAATCTTCCGTTTCCAAGGATTTGCTGGGGCAGATACTAAATATCGTTTACCTATTCAAGTAATCAATGAATTTGCATGGCATAATCTTTTCGTACATCAATTATTTATTCGTCCAACTGATGAGGAATTACAGTCGCATACTCCAGAATTCACTGTAATTACTGCACCTAATTTCAAAGCTGACCCAGCTGTTGATGGTGTAACATCAGAAACATTTATTATTATTTCTTTCGAGCAAAAAACAGTAATAATCGGTGGTACTGAGTATGCTGGTGAAATGAAGAAGTCAATCTTCTCAATTATGAACTATTTATTAACTGAAAAGAACGTATTACCAATGCACTGCTCTGCCAATATTGGCCAAGAAGGCGATGTTGCATTATTCTTCGGTTTATCAGGTACTGGTAAAACAACATTATCTGCTGATCCAAATCGTCGTCTTATCGGTGATGATGAGCATGGTTGGTCAAATAATGGCGTATTTAACATTGAGGGTGGCTGCTACGCAAAATGTATTAACCTATCACAAGAAAAGGAACCTCAAATTTGGGATGCTATCCGTTTTGGTTCCGTATTAGAAAACGTTGTTCTTGACGATGCGACTAGAGTTGCGGATTATGATGATTCTTCATTAACAGAAAATACTCGTGCAGCTTATCCAATGGAAGCTATTGACAATATCGTGACACCAAGCATTGGTGGGCATCCAAATACAATTATTTTCTTAACAGCTGACGCTTTTGGTGTTCTACCTCCAGTAAGCCGTTTAACTAAAGAACAGGCAATGTATCACTTTATCAGTGGTTATACAAGTAAGGTTGCAGGAACTGAGCGTGGAATCACTGAGCCACAACCAGCCTTCTCAACATGCTTTGGTTCACCATTCTTACCAAGACCAGCTAGAGTTTATGCTGAAATGCTTGGTGAAAAAATCGACCAATACAATGCACGTGTATTCCTAGTTAATACTGGTTGGACTGGTGGCGAATACGGCGTTGGTAAACGTATGAACCTTTCTTACACAAGAGCAATGGTTCGTGCCGCACTTGAAGGAGAATTAGACAACGTTGAGACAGTGATAGACCCTATTTTCGGCCTACAAATTCCATTACACTGCCCTGGTGTACCTGATGAAGTACTACAACCTAAGAAAACATGGGCTGACGGTGATGCATATGAGAAGAAAGCAGTTGAATTAGCTCAAGCATTCAATGAAAACTTCAAGAAGTTCGGAGATGTCATTTCTGAAGAAATTAAAAATGCAGGCCCATTAGCAAAATAGTCATTTTAAAATTTTAAAAGTAAAGCACGGTGACCTCCGTTGACGGGGGTTCCGTGCTTTTTTGTTTTTTTACATTATATAGCAACGGACAATATGAACTTCATTCCGGCCAATACTGTATTGATTCTGGACAATATTCTATCTATACAAGACAATAACAGCTTATTTTCAGACAATAACTCACGAATTCTGGACAATAACTAATTTCACATACTTTTTTACCCTTACTTATCTTGGCTTTTCATCCATAATGTTAGGTCTTGAACCACTTTCCGGTTTACTACCGGCGGGAAGTAATGCGTGTAATCCTCAAAAATCCATTTTGTGTATGGTTTTTGATGCTCTTTCAGCCTTTTTTCTAATGAATAAGCATGTTCCACTGAAACATTCCTATCCTTCGCTCCATGGATGATTAACACCGGTGCATTAATTTTTTCAATTTGCTCTAATGGGGTTCTCCAGCTGTATCGGTCAGGAACCTTAGTTGGCGTTCCACCAATCACCCGCTTCATCATTCTTCTTAAATCTTCTCTTTCTTCATATGTCAAAAACATGTCGGATACGCCACCCCATGTCACAATTGACTTCGCTTCAGGCTTTTCAATCGCTGTAACTAAAGCCATCACCCCTCCACGGGAAAAGCCAAAGATATGGATGTTATTAGGATCCACTAAAGGGTGCTCCTTCAATATTTCAAACGCC
>JAENZK010000238.1 GCA_016841285.1 Guptibacillus hwajinpoensis
GTATTTAAAGTATAATATAACGGAAATAAGGTAATTAGAGAAGTATGGTGTTTGGGGGAACACGGGGACGGTTCTCATGTTTCACTCAGTCTCTCAGGATGTGCGCCGCAGGGTCGGGAACTGTGTCCCGTTTGTCATTTCTACATCATAAATTATCAAAAAATAAAAAATATTGTAGAAAAATAAATAAATGATGGTATATAATGTTTTTGTATCATAAAAAATATTCTGATAATAGGGGGCTTATCATGAGGGTTAGAAAGTTTTCAGCGATCGTACTCTTTATAGTGTTTGCGTTAGTATTAGCAGCATGTGGAGGGACTAAAAACAGTAACGAAGGTGCCACTTCATCTGAGGGTGCTAAAGACGGAGGAAAAATATACGAATTAAAAGCAGGGCATTCTCAAACAGAGGAACACCCTTATCATCTTGCATTACTTGATCTTGCTAAAAACGTAAAAGAGCGTACTGGTGGAAAAGTGAACATTGAAGTCTTTCCACTTAACCAATTAGGAGCAGAAAGAGAATTAACAGAAGCACTTACACTTGGAACTGCTGATATGTCCATTTCATCTACAGCACCAATTGCAAACTTTTACCCGCAAATTGGAATTGTTGATTTACCATTCTTATTTGAATCCAGAGAACATGCTTATAAGGTTCTTGATGGGCAAATTGGTCAAGACCTATTAGCTGGTATGGAAGATGTGGGACTTATTGGTCTTGCTTGGGCTGAAAATGGTTTCCGTCATATCACAAATAGCAAGCATCCAATCACAAAACCTGAAGATCTAAAAGGATTAAAAATCCGTACTCAGGAAAATCAAATCCATCTTGATGCATTTAATGCACTAGGTGCCCAACCAACACCAATGGCATGGAACGAAGCTTTAACTGCCCTTCAACAAGGCGTTGTTGATGCACAAGAAAATCCGTTAATCATTGCAGATACTTACAAGCTTTATGAGGCTAATCAAAAATATATGACATTAACAGGACATATTTACTCACCTGCTGTTATCATGTTTAGTAAATCTATCTGGGATACCCTTCCTCCTGAATACCAAGAGATTCTTAAGGAAGAGGCAAAAATTGCCGGTGATAAAGTTCGTGAATTAAGCACAAAGGCTGATACGGATTCTTTACAGGTTGTAAAGGATGCCGGTATGGAAGTAATCGAGGATGTTGATGTACAACCATTCCGTGACGCTATTCAATCTGTATATGAAAAATACGAAAAAGACTTTGGTAAAGAAAACATCGAGGCAATCCTAAACGGAAATTAATCTAAATAAAAAAACTTGGTGAGTGCTTTGCACAATCCAAGTTTTTTTACAATAAGGGGAAATATAGGTGATTAAAAAGTTAGTAGAGGTTATAAATGGATTTTTTAAATGGATATTAATCGTCCTATTTTTTGTACTAGTAGTTGTTGTCTTTTTACAAGTTCTCTTCCGATTCGTTGTTGAGCAGCCGTTAGCTTGGACGGAAGAGCTGGGACGTTATTTACTCGTATGGACGACATTTCTTGGCGCTGGTTATGGCATGAGTGTAAAGGCGCATCCGGGTGTCGAAATTGTTTATGATGCGTTTGGACCAAAGGTAAAAAAGGTGTTCAATGTTATTATTACTGTTCTTGTTATATTCTTTTTTTTGCAGGTTATCGTTTATAGCTTTGAATTTATTGAACGAACTATGATCCAGAAGTCTCCTGTTCTCCAAATTCCAATGGGGTACATCTATAGTGTAATTCCGATTTCAAGTATTCTTTTTATTATTAATCTTCTCTATGTCGTCATTACTGAGTGGAATAAGGAGGTGAAGAACTAATGGCATGGTTACTGTTTGGGATATTACTCCTACTTTTCTTTATCAATATACCAATTGCAGTTGCGCTTGGACTTGCTTCTATGATTGTTCTTATGATCCAAGATACCGTTTCATTAGTGGCAATCATCCAAAAAATGTTCACAGCAACAGATTCATTTACATTAATGGCTGTTCCCTTCTTCATATTAGCAGGTAAATTAATGGAAGTGGGGGGGATTTCAAAAAGACTGGTTGATTTCGCCATGACGATTGTTGGACGAATGCATGGAGGTTTAGCCATCGTTTCAGTTGTTACTTGTATGTTCTTTGCAGCTATTTCAGGATCTGGTGCAGCAACAACTGCAGCTGTTGGTGCAATCATGATACCAGCAATGGTCAGTAAAGGCTATGATAAAAGCTTCTCCACTGCGATTCAAGCAGCCGGTGGAACGATTGGTGTTATGATTCCCCCGAGTGTTCCCATGATATTATTTGGGGTTATAGCCGGTGCATCAATTAGCGATCTATTCATTGCCGGAATTTTACCTGGTCTTTTCGTTGGGATTTCTTTAATAACAGTTGCTTACGTTATTTCGAGAAAAAATGGGTATGGGAAAGAGGAAAAAAGTTCAATCAAAGAAGTGTTCACTTCATTCAACAGAGCCATACTTGCGATATTGATGCCAGTTATCATTCTTGGCGGGATCTATGGCGGGGTCTTTACTCCAACCGAGGCTTCTGTTGTTGCTGTAGTATATGGATTAATTGTTGGTCTATTTATTTACCGTGAAATTAAGTGGAAAGACATACCGGAGATTTTCATTCAGTCAGCCATTACATCTGCGGTTATCATGTTTATTATTTCGTGTGCATCAATTTTTGGATTTCTTTTAACAAGGGAGCAAATTCCACTCCAAATTACAGAAGCATTACTTGAGATTTCCTCGAATCCAGTTATTGTTCTTCTTATTATCAACATCATTCTATTAATTGTAGGTACATTTTTGGAAACGTCTGCTGCGATTATTATTATGGCGCCAATTTTGATTCCAGTTACAACAGCAGTTGGTATTAACCCGGTTCACTTTGGTGTTATCATGGTTGCTAACCTTGCGATTGGTTTTATCACACCACCAGTTGGTATCAACTTATTCGTAGCTTCCAACATCGCAAACATACGATTGGAAAAAATCGTTCGGGCCATCCTCCCGTTCCTTCTAATGTTAATAGTCGACATCATCATTATTAGTTTTGTACCAAAATTGACCCTGTTCTTCTTGTAGTGGCGGTGGAACATGGGGACGATTCTCGTGTTCTACTTTGTCTCTCAGGATAAAGTGCGCCACAGGGTCGGGAACTTTGTCCCGCTTTTTACAATACTATTCGGAATTTTATGGTAAAATAGTATGATAATATAGAAAGAAAGGAGGATGGGATTGGTAATAAAGGGGGTTTCTTGGAAATCCACTAAACTTCAGGGGGTAGAAAATGTTTAAAAAGTATTTTTTTATAATGATAGCTTTTGCAATGCTGGCCGTTGGGGCCATTCCGGCTTCAGCTGCTGGAGATATCAAAGTTTATATTGATGGAAAACTTCAATCCTATGATCAGCCACCAGTTATTAAGAACGGTGGAACACTTGTCCCGATGAGCGGGATATTCAAAGCATTGGGTGCTGAAGTTTTATGGGATAATCAAACTAGAACGGCATCTGGTGTTAAGGGGAATAAAATCGTTTCCCTAACGATTGACTCAAAGACTGCTCATATTGCGAATGAAGGAGCCAAAACTTCTATTAATCTAGCACAACCAGCGCAAATTATTAATGGAAGAACCATGGTTCCTATTAGATTTATAAGTGAATCATTAGGAGCTAAGGTTGATTGGGATGGTGCGACTCGAACTGTCGCCATTTCAAGTAATGTAAAAACTACATATGAAACAATAACTTATGATGATGGTTCTGTTTATGAAGGAGAAGTTTCTGAGGATGGCCTGCAACATGGTCAAGGTACCTATAAGTGGGCAAATGGAGATTCTTATGTAGGCAGCTGGGCAAATGGTGAACAACATGGATATGGCACCTATACTTGGGCTGATGGTACTATTTATGCAGGCAATTGGGTAAATGGCGAAATGGTTGACAATGGTCAATCTGATAGTAGCCAGAATAATCAAGGCTCAGGAAACGTAGATGGCACTGCCTACGCCAATATATTAAGTGATTTTATACCACAAACAACGAATGGGGTTGTAAAACTGCCGGATGCATCTTACCAGGCATTAGTGCAAAATGCGGATTTATTTTTTGCAAAAGATCGTAAAGTAAATTCACTTGATGGAATTGCCAACACAGTAGGTTATGGAAACATTGCGAAAAATGTTTCGAAATACAATTCTTCCATCGTGGAAATGGATTCAATCGTGTTAGATGATATTAAAGAATATAATGTAAGCGGAGAAACCATCACTGAAGCCATTGGCCATTGGGGTGGAAACTCAGTTGATCCTGTATACTTCCAAATTATCTACATGGGGTCAAATCACTTAACAAAAGGCAGCAATACTACGGTAAATGGAATTCCTGTAGGTGAAACAACAGTTACGTTAACAAACGTATTTGGTGCATCTTTTACTGAACCAATGTACGTTGTAGTGGCAGGTAATTTTTACGATATGCTTACAAAAGCAATAGGACCTGACAAACTAGAACAGGCACAAAAAGAACGTGAAGAAGCAGAAAAGAAAATGGTCTTTAATGCTCGTTATTATGAAGACCCAATGAATTATGAGAGAACCCCTACATTAGAAGTACAAAACGAAGGTTACAAAACCCTAAAAATCTACGGTATCGAAGTGGGCTCATATAAATACCCAAGTGATAACACCTACTTCGAGATGTCTGCGGAAAGAGAAAATTATTCCTTACCTAGATCATCCATCAAATTAACTGGATGGCATTTAGGAATCTCTGATGAAGAATTCGAACAACTTGTTAAAGAGACAAGCACTATAAAGGTAACAACAGAGCTTGGTAGTATTGAAGTAGGAATAGAATAGGGACAGAGGGTCGGAAACTGTGTCTCTACTAAAGAAAGGGAGCCTAGGGCTCCCTTTCTTTGTGAGACAAAGTCCCCGATTAACATCTTCCGCCAACGGTATCCCCGCTCTTTGATGTGAAGATATTGGCAGAAATAATGAGATTCATTGCTTTAGATACACCTATTCAGTCATTGTATGGAGAACTGTCCCACTGCTTCCATAGGTTTTTTCTATATTCTTTAAACCACTTCATGATATAATTAAATGGCCTTAGTATTTTATTAAGGAAGTTTTCAAGGTTTCTAGTTTTCCAAATAAAGAATTTTAAAGTATAATAGGGGTACGGGTATACGTTTCGTATTCACTATCCAATCGTACATAACCGCAAATATAGGAGTGATTAGTTAAAATGAATAAAAAGCTTATAACGTCTGTTGTGGCAGGCTCGATGCTGGCGTTATCTTCATTAAACATTGTACATGCTGAAGAACAATATCAAACGGTAGCGATCAAAATTGATGGCGATTTAAAGAATTTTTCGCAGTCGCCGCTAATTTATAATGATGTAACCCTTGTTCCATTGCGTGGCGTTTTTGAAACGTTAGGGATTGATGTGAAATGGAATGACAAGGAAAGAAAGGTAATCGCGCAGAAAGGAACAGATGTACTTGAGTTGAAAATAGGCGAGAAGCAGGCGATTAAAAATTATCAGCCGATTCCTTTAATGATGGAAGCGAAGATTATTAATGAGCGGACAATGGTTCCTCTTCGGTTCGTCAGTGAATCGTTCGGGGCAATAGTTAATTGGGATCAAACTACAAGAACGGTGAACATCACGTCACCTGTAGAAGGTGAACCGTCTACTGAAAATCCTAGCGATAATAAAGCGGAGACAGGATTACCGGTAATCACATTTGCTGAATCCTATGAGAAAGCGATCAACAACAGTCCAGAAATTAGAACACAGCTTCTTACGATTAAACAAGAAGAAGAAAGACGCGATGATACCTCAACTTTAGTTTTTAATAACGTATTAAATAAAGTTGGCTATTTAAATGTCGCCTATGCCAAACTGGGAATGGCAGAAAAGCAGTTGGTCATTAAAACAGATGCGATTTATCTGCAAGTAAAAAGTGCTTATAATGCTATCCTGCAAGCCGAGGAAAAAGTAAAGCTTTTGGAAAAACAATTGGAGTTGGCCAAAGTTCAAAAGAACATTAGTGAACAAAAGGCGCAACAAGGGATTATTAGTGCAATGGATATGACGCTTGCCAACAATGCCCTTATCGAAAAAGAAAAGGAATTAAAAGCAGCGCAGGACGCTTTAGCGAAAGCGTATGATGCATTTAATCATCTTGTTGGCTACCCATTGGATCAGCGTTATAATCTCACTGATGTGCCAAAGTATGAAGGTGAATTCGATACTGATGTTAACTATCAAGTAAACAAGATTTTATCTGATAGCATCTGGATTAAACTTTATGAGGAAAATGTTAAAATCGCAGAAAGTGCTCTAGATACTTATGTATTTAACAGCCCAAGTAACGGCGATTCTTACACAGTAACAGAAATAAATATTGATAAAGCACAATCCACTTTATCGGAACAAAAGAAAACATTGGAAAAATCCATTCGCGATACGTACCACACCATTCAAGATTTACAAAATAAATATGAAATCTTAAAAACACAACTAACAGATGTAGAAGAAAACCAAAAGGCTATGAAAGTTAGATATGATCAAGGCATGATTCCATTAGTCAACTTAATGGAAATCAATATTCAAGCCGATACGATTAAACAAAATATGTTCGATATTGCTGCTAATCTTGAAATTCTAAAAACTCAATATGAGAAGCCTTGGCTAGCAGCTGGCAGCGGTAACTAAGGCTTGTTGGGACAGAGGGTCGGAAACTGTGTCTCTACTAAAGAAAGGGAGCCTAGGGCTCCCTTTCTTTGTGAGACAAAATCCTACTTCTTTTTAATTCCCAACTAGTTCCTTACGCAGCATTTTTCTTCTTTTACCCCTATTGCTTTTAAAATGAGTGCCAATGGGCAAAATCCTGTAAGAGAAGAAATAATCAACATGAAGCCAACAAAACCTGTGAAAAAGACCCAATTGCTGCTGACAAAAATACTTAATAAAACACTACCTAAAACAAAAGTACCTGCAAAAAGATTGATGATTGAGCCTTTTGATGGACAAATATTCATTTTTTAACCTCCAATAACGTTAATTACCCCATATGGTATTTATTATATATTATTATTAAAGTTTTGGGTGCCTGTCACTACCCGAAAAATGTCGAGATTTGTAGGATTGAAGAGTGTTAGATTTTTAATATATT
>JAENZK010000239.1 GCA_016841285.1 Guptibacillus hwajinpoensis
TTGTATCATCTTGCTCTTCCATACCTGACACACCAAATGTCATTATAAAAGCTTTCATCGACATTTCTTTAAACCATTGGGGTGCTTCTTTTTCAACAAGAACCCATTGCCATGCTTCTATTTTCCCTGGCCCTAATGGTCTCCAAACTCTCATTGCTAGGAAAGGCATCATTAATTCATCCTTCACATAAGCAGCTGCGTTTAGAAAACTTAGGTTTGGAAAAACATGAGTCCTTGTCGGCCATCGGGTTGTTTCCTTATTTAGAAATACCTCTTTGTGTTCCGGTGAAAGATACTCTTCAAAATGCTCCACCATCCAATCTGGATATCCACGATCTTGCGGCGAACTGTTGGTAATTCCCATGACACCTACTCCTGCATTGATATCAGTACCATCTCTTTTACCACCAACCCTAAAATCCTTCACATTGTTTGGGTGCACCCCAATTTCCATAACACTTTGATGTGTTGGACCTGCATGATAAGTATCACCTGATTGGTTTTGAGAGGTTACTTTCCAATCCATTTCTATCACATAGCGTTGTGGTGGACCAACTACCTCAAATCCTTCTTTTGTACGCTGTGAATAAAGCTGTAAATAGAATTTAAAATCACCTAAATAATCTGAAAGAGATTGAGCATTTTCATTCAAGTTTACGAAAATCAAACCATTGAAAGTATCTACATGTGGCACTGGACGTAATGACCATTGACTTCTGTCCAATTTACCAAACATATGGTCTTCAAATGGTACGCCTACTAATTCGCCATTATTTTTAAATGACCAACCATGATATGGACATGTGAATTGCTTTGCATTGCCACATTCTGATTGACACAATTGTACACCACGGTGGGTACAGAAATTAAAGAATGCTCCTATTTTTCCGTTCTCATCCTTATTCACTATGATTCTGTCATTAGTTACATAGCGTACAACATAATCTCCATTATTTTTAATCTCAGATTCATGCGCAACAAACACCCAAGTCTTTTTAAAGATCTTTTCTACTTCTAATTCATAGATTGCCGGATCATTGTGAATGTAGCTTGGTATGATCCCTTCTTTTAACGATTCATTAATGGCTTGTAAACTTTCCTTTACATCCTTTTCAATAATGTGGTTAGTCAAGTTAATCACTCCCCTTGATTATTTCAATAAAAATTCTAAATGTATTTTATTAAATGTTTCAGGATTCTCATATTGTGGCCAATGTGCACAATTATCCATTATATAAAACTCACAATCCGGTATATTTTTTTCAAATCTTCTTGCCCCTTCTGCCGCTCCGGTTGGATCATGTGAGGTCCAGATGACACAAGTTGGGCTTTGAATCTTTTTCAAAGCATCTTCAGTAAACAAATATTTTTTTCGAGTTTCCATTTCTTGCAGGGCCAGAATCTGATTTACGACCTCTTTAAACTCTGGTTGGCTATACACTGTTTGTCTTACCTTTATCATTTCATCAGTCACTTGATTAGGATCAAGGATTAATCGTTTTAATCGTGTTCTCACATTTTCTTCACTTGGATCCATTACTGCATTAGTAATTGTTCTCTTAATCGTTTCCATGACTTCTGGAAAAGCAAATAACCCTCCGGAAGTATTTAAGACAAGTTTATTTACTCTTTCTGGGTGTTCAATAGCAAGCCATCCGGCAACCCATCCACCTAATGACTGCCCTGAAAAATGGGCTCGGTCAATTCCAAGTGTATCCATAAAATCGATCACATGATTTGCATACTCAGTAATGGTATAAGGCTTACCAACCGGCTTGTCTGTAAAACCATGACCCAACATATCTATAACGTATACATGAAAGTGTTCGGCATGTGCCTTAATATTCTTATAAACTGATTCAATATAACCGCTAGTACCATGCAAGAAAATTAATGGTTCTCCGCTTCCGGCTTCTAAACATCTTGTTTTAACACCTTTTACATCTACAAATTTAACTTGGAATTCCAGGTTAAATAATTCTGTCCAAATTGTCATATTCTTTGTTCCTTTCTTTCATACTTTTAAACTTTGAAACTAGCAATGGCCATACCCGTTACCCATTCTCTAACAGGTTCATAGCTGATCACTTCTGCAGGAACACCATTTATTGCTCCCCATAAACAAACCCAGTTGCGGACTTCCTGCCCACCACCACCAGCATTGTCCATAATGTCTTGCCAGGACAAGTTAATGATGTCCGTAATATTACCGCTTTCAAAACATTTCAAAAACCAACGGTCCCATTCGGCATTGACTCGACCAGTCTTCCCTTCCTCACTCATCTTCTTAGATCTTTGAATACGAAACTGTTCGGCTTCGTCGGAGTGATCCTTCCCTGAAATGATGGCAAACATTCTTTGATCATCCTCACTTTGCAGGTTGGCAGGATGGCCATTAAATATTGATAATGTTGATGGCCAATGTGACAAGCCACCAGATGCAACAATCAATACCTTAATATCATCTTCAAAAGAAAGAATTGCATTTCGCAAGACTTCACCTA
Organism: Guptibacillus hwajinpoensis; assembly: GCA_016841285.1. GTDB lineage: Bacteria > Bacillota > Bacilli > Bacillales > Bacillaceae_J > Schinkia. Next base: position 2,505 of record JAENZK010000239.1, read on the forward strand.
AACGGTAGCACCGCTTTAGAGAAGCGTTTGGATGTGCCACTGAATTAATAATCATCGGAATAACAGGTATATCGAACGATGGATTAATATAGTAAAGCGTTTGTGAATGACCATGATCAAGGTTTAAATCAACGGAGTAAGACAAATCAAAGTCATGATCTAATGAATAGTTTAATAAATGTTGGGCAAGTCCTTGATGATTTCTTATCGTTACCTTTGGTAAATTGAAATCCCCCATCGTTTTGTTCGATTCTCCAATCCCGATAATGAATTGGGGCATATTTGATAAATCCAATTCTCTTAGATGATCATTACCGATTGACAAAATCACATCCGGCTTTAATTGTTCAACCATTTCTTTTAACTTATCAAACCCTCCTACAATATTATCTTTTTGTTCTTTAGGAGCCTCATCAAAGTTGTTAATCATTAAAGGGCTGTGGGATGCCGCCATTGCACCTATTATCGATGCCATAAAAACCCTCCTTATGTATTATTTACCCATTTACAAATCTTATAATATATCTTATAAGATTTTTAGTCAATATATTTTTAGAAAATTTATAATATATAAAACTATCTAAATGTTGGTTAAACAAAAAAAGCACAGGCAGTTCATCTGCCTATGCTCTAATATTAAACTGGGCCAGAGTTTCAGGCCCTCTGGCTCCTTGAATTTTTGATGCTGAAGTTCCCTGGGCCAGAGTTCCCGACCCTCTGGCTCAATTCTGGCTCGGGACACAGAACCCGACCCTCTGGCTCTTAATTGATAATACTGTAATGTTTATGATTAACAACTGTTCTCTCTACTGATTGTTTTTCAGGTGACAAATATATTCCACCTTCAACAAATACGCCAACTGAATTATTATAGATTGCAAATACTAAACCTGTATATTCATTCCCATCATTGGCTTTAAATCGTATAAATTCATTTACTTTTGCTACCCTCTTTGTAGATTCTGCCATTGTATCCTCCTAGTAAATTATATGTATAGAATTATTTACCCTTAATTTTTTCATAAGCTTTTTTTAAATTTTGCTTACATTCTAAACGAAGTTTTTCGCTACAAATAAAATTAACTAGTAACTCATCCTTTAATTTGGAATAGGCATTAAAAATATTCTCTTCTTCAGACAATTCATGTGTATGATTATCTAATACTTCATTTAGTATTTCTCTTTCGAAATATTCGACTGTACCAAATAAAATAGTCAACATCAACTTTGACCTCCGCCTTTCTATTCTTTTATGGAAAAGACAGAAAATGGATCTTAATGAAGAAGAAATGAATGTTTTAAATAAAAAATCCACCTCAAAAAAGGTGGTTTACATTTGTTTTACCATCTTTTCGGTAACCCAGCCACCATCACATTTCTGTAGTAGGTCTGTAGGCTTTGCGTCCTTATCTTTCAACAAGTTTGCCATTTCGTAAGATTCATTTTTTGTCTGAAAATTTGATTATATTGTACCATCTTTTCGACAAAGTTGTACATATCTTGTGATATTTTTACAAAACAGTAACAATTACCCACATAAATAAAATAAGATGACCCCTGTATAGTACAGAAGTCATCTTATTAACTCCAAGGTTACACTTTGAGGAATGTTGTCTCTTAAATAATTATTTTACTGCTTCTTTAAGTAGTTTACCTGCTTTAAATGCAGGAACTTTACTAGCAGCTATCTCAATCTCTTCGCCTGTTTGAGGGTTGCGACCTTTTCTAGCAGCACGTTCACGAACTTCAAAATTCCCAAATCCTATTAATTGAACACTTTCCCCATTAGAAAGAGCCTTTGTGATAGCCTCAAATGTAGAATCTAACGCCTTACTAGCATCTTTCTTTGATAACTCAGTAGTTTCTGCAACTTTGTTAATTAAATCAGTTTTGTTCATTATTTATCTCTCCTTTAATAGAAACTCACTTAATTATTACTATATATTGCCTAACTTAGCAAGATTAGACACAAAAATAACTGAACCAGAGTTTCCGACCCTGTGTCCCACAGCCTAGGCTGAAAGAGCCAGAGAACCCGACCCTGTGGCCTACGTTTATAACATTTACATTCCAGGAAGATTTACTTGTGTAGGAACTAGTTTATTATAAAAAGGATCAGGGGTACCATGTCCCAATTGAAAATTACCATTATTCCCCCAAGTCCAAACTGTACCGTCTTTCTTTACAGCAATAGTGTGAAATGATTCATCTCCACCCGCTTCTGATACACTCAGCCAATCATAATCTTCACCTATTTGCTTAGGAGTATAGATATTATTAAATGTCCCATCACCAAGATTGCCATTATTAGCACCCATCGCCCATAGACTTCCATCGTTCTTAATTGCAAAAATATGATATACTCCCGTATAAATTGAAACCCAATTATTATCTATACCTATTCTTGTTGGTATAAGAACCCCTTTACCGAATTCAGTTTCTCCATTTCCAATTTGGCCAAAATCATTTAAACCCCAAGTCCACAATGATCCATCATTTTTAAGAGCAACAGTATGTGTCCCACCTGCTGACACAGTTTTCCAATCCTTATCCTTACCAACTTGTACTGGTTTTTTATAATTTTTTTCATTATTTAATCCTAATCTTCCTCCTCCACCTGCCCCCCCAAGTCCATAGTGTCCCATCATCTTTCAAGGCAGCGGTATGAAAGTTCCCCGCAGAAACTGATTTCCAATTTCGGCCCTCAACCTTTACAGGTCTTTTTCTGTTTGTTATCGTCCCGTCTCCTAATTGTCCTGCATTATTAAATCCCCAAGTCCAAAGAGTTCCATCTTTTTTTATTGCAGCTGTATGACCATATTTAGCTGATACTGAGACCCAGTCTTTGCTATTACCTATTTGTTTCACATCACCAAATGTGCTGATGGAGCCATCTCCTAATTGTCCAACATCATTAAATCCTCCTGTCCAAAGAGTTCCATCTTTTCTAATATAGGCAACATGGTCAAATCCAGAAGCTACATCCATCCAGTTCTTTTCGTTTCTTACACTTTCTATATATAATCTATTCTTTTTTGTTCCATCTCCAAAAATCCCGCTATAATTTGAGCCCCAAGCAGTTAAAGTGCCATCTTCCCTTAATGCAAGAGAATAATATTTTCCAGTTACTAATTTTTTTATCTTTGATTTATTGTCTTTTTTCGTAGGTAATTCTTGTTTTTCAATAGTACTTGATGAGGGGCTAATATTAATAGTGTTATCAGTTCCATTCCATACTACAGTTGAGTCATAAGACTCTGAAATAAAACGGAGTGGTACAAGAGTGTTTCCATTTACTATTTTGGCTGGGGCTGTTAATTCAACTATTTCATCATTTATATTAGCTACATTACTGTCTATAATTAACCATAGTTTTTTTTCAGCTTTAGCCGCCGTTATCATTTGCTTTTTTGGATCCCATTCTACTTTAGCATTAAATGCTTCAAAAATATTCCTAATCGGGACAAGTGTAGTACCGTTCTTTATTATAGGAGAAGTATTTAAGTCTAATTCTTTCCCATCAAATCTAACCTTAATTTCAGAAGCTTCCACTTGGGAAACCAACGTAAAACTAAACCAAACAAAAAATAAGAAATATAGACATTTTCTCAATTAAATCCCTCTATTCAATTTATAGGAATATTTAACAATATAGATTGGGTTTTCACGGTGATTTTCCAGTATAAACACCAAATCCTCGTGATTTAAGTAATGCAATATATGCATAATTTATCCTTTAAAACAACTCTATTAAACTACATCATTAAGTTCTTGTAATTTTCCAATACGTTGATCAGGATCAGGATGACTTGAGACTAAATTTGCCCATAAACCTTTTGTTGCCCCTACTTGTATTTCATTAAACTGATCAAGTACATGTATTAGAGAAGTACCAAATCCGCATTGATGTGCGAACTTGTCAGCCTCAAATTCATTATTTCTACTTGAATGCATTACAAGAACCGTACCAAATTTTGTCCATAACCACATCATTCCAACCAATATAACATCGATAAAAAAAGTAGTTATTAATCCGCCAAGACTATTACTTACTATACTAAACATAATTCCTGCTACTGTGACAAAAATTCTATAAAGAACAAATAAAACGGCTACAATCATATTTCCGACTGTTACGATTAATATTAAATCAGTATCTTTATTAGAAAGATGGCCAAATTCATGAGCTAAGGTTGCTTTTATTTCATCATCACTAAATTCCAGCAAACCTTTTGTTAAACATATTGTTTTTCTACCCGTCGCGAATGCATTAGGATTCGAATCATTACTAATAAATAATTTAACATCATCAGGAATTGAAGGGTCTAAAGCCTTTGCCTTATTATAAACTTCATTAAACAATGGAATTAAACGGTCAATATGTTCCTTCCGTGCAAGAGGTTTACAACCTTGCTGTAAACGTAAAATCCATTCTCCAAAAGGGGAAAGTGCAAGAATAAGAGAAATCAAGTACATTATTACTCCAATAATGGGGTCACCAAACAAGCCTATTACAAGAAAAGTGTTAAGAATTAGGTAAATCATAATACCAATATTTCGTTTTCTAACCAAATGCTTTGCAAAATCAGTTATGTACAATTTTATCTCCTCCAATAAATTTCACCAAAATAGGTATATTTTTTTACAGGTCTAAAAATACCATACTATTTTCCTATATTTTGTTGAT
>JAENZK010000240.1 GCA_016841285.1 Guptibacillus hwajinpoensis
CTCCCCTTCAGGATATATTGAAATTAAATTTGATCAGAAAGGGAATCTCACCTTTTTCTCAATCTATGGCCAATTTCCGCCTAAAGAGATGGTAAAGGAAGAGCTATTTACACTTTCCTTAGAAAATATAGTACATGTTGCTAGGGGCCAGCTGAAGTTGGTTGAATTTCCTTCATATGAACAAAAACAGTTATTCTCCATTTATGCTGTCGAAGAGATATATGTTAGAAATGATCAAATGTCGACTATTCCATTTGAAGCCTTGGTTGATACAAAGTCATATTTAAAAGTAGACAAAACGATTCATTGGGAAAAACCTATTAATCAAACGTTTGAACAAAAAGAAATGAATTGGATTGAGGATGTAACAGTTGACCAAGCTTTTTCTTCAGAGCCATCTCCTGATTCATATCCAATCACAACGGAAGAACAGGAAAAATGCGTAATAGCAGTCAAGGATTTTTTACGGCAGGAATACCCTAACGATACTGGTAAATGGACTTTAAAAACGCTTCATCGTGACAAAGGGTATATTCATGCCATTATGAGAACGAATATACAAAATAATTGTGTATTTCAACGGAAACTGATGATCATGATTGATACGAACAGTCTTGAAGTGGTAAATTACCTAGATAACAAACTGATGTTGGAGATGTTTGACCAATTTCAAGCACCTGAAAAAGTTAGGGTCACGAAAGAAGAGGCATATGAAAAAATCAAAGAACGGTTTGAGCTAAAGCCTTACTATGTTTATGATTTTGAACAAAGACAATATATACTATGTGGAAAGTTAGATTGTGAATATGGAGTGAATGCATCAAGCGGGGAAGTTGTTGCATTGAATGATTTGTAGTTGGAGGAAGGTGATGAGAATGAATAAAACAGTCCTCAAACTCCGTCCCAGTGATTATTGGCGAATCGGTGAGCATGAAAGCTGGTTTCAAGACATGGCAGCTAAAGGATTCCATCTAAAAAAAGTGGGATTATATTTTGCAAAGTTTGTTAAAGGTGAACCGAAGAAAATGAGGTACAGAATAGATGTATCAATGAAAAAGAAGATTTCACCAGAACAAATACAGATGTATGCTGAAAATGGATGGGATTATGTGACAAGCTATCAATTTTTTCAAGTATTTTCATCACCAGATGAGCTCGGTGCACCAGAACTTCATACAGTTCCCACCAAGCAATCACATACATTAGAGGGACTGGAAAAGAAGTTAACTATGAATGCTAGTATAGTTGCTGTCTCAATGCTTTTGATGATTGGGATGTTAGCTTCTATTTGGTTTCTTAACGGGACACCTACCTTTGTTTTGGTTGAAGGCGGGGTAATTCAATTAACGATTTTAACTATCTTCATTGGAAATTTGGCCTACACTTCTTTACAAGCAGCCTTTTCAATTCGATCTTTGCGGAAAGATCTACTACAAGGAAAACCTATTGATCATCATGCTCCCTGGAAGAAACACTACCGATTTAATTCAATTATAGCCTTTCTTTTTACAATGGTTGTTGGGTTGAGTGCTATCGTTCCATTTGTACAGCTTATAAAAGGTGACACGAAAACATTGCCAGAAGTTAGCCAAGACTTACCTATTGTCAGGTTATATGATATAGAAAAGAATCCTGCCTTAGTTCGGGGGGAATCTTCATATATGAGGGACGGTGTAGATTGGGACAATCGGTATACGTATAACTGGAGTCCGATGGCACCAGTACAATATGAATCAGATGAAAGAGGTATAGTTCCCGGAACAATGTGGGAGGACGGGAGTGGTGAATATTCACCAAGTATCCATACACGAGTTTATCAACTGAGTGTACCAGCTATGGCAGATAATCTGATTTCAGACATAATAAAAAGATATAGTTATGAATATAGTAAGGGTGATTTTGTTGAAATAGAGCATCCAGACTTCGATCTTTTGATTGTCCATGAGAGAGATGAATCTAAAGAGGTATTTGCTGCCAAAGGAAAAGCTGTCATGCATGTTCGTTATCATGGCTACGCAGACATTAATTCAGTAATAGAAAACATAGAAAAGAAGATTAATTTAGTTTCGAATTAGTCTTTATGATATACTTGACCACAAAGTTTCTGGAGGAGCTTAGATTGCGACTATTTATGAGTTTATTTTTGTTTATCGTTATTATTTATGAAAGCTATAAATTTATTCAATTGATGATAAAAATGAAACAAAGGATCGTTTTACCCACAACAAAAGAAGAAATTGCGTTCATAAGGAAATACCCTCAAAAAATAGTATATTTCCCAACGTATACTAACAATAAAGTTGGGATTATTGTTAATACTTTATTGCTTCTTTGGCTGATTGCGATGTTAATTTTTGTAGAAGTTTATCAATATATTAATTGGCCATTATATTTGTTATTAATTCCCACCTTATTTAATTCCCACAATCTCCTAAACTTATTTGCGGTAGTTGATGGTGGTTTGTTAAGTGGAAACCGTTTTATTGCATGGGAAAAAATTAAAGCTTTTTATTTTATCCCTATTGATTTAAACCATAAATTCTACGGATTTTCAAAAGAGGTAAACAGCGGTTTTGAATTAAAAATAAGAACAAAGCTCTTTTCAACAAGTTGTATTGTTACTTCGGCTGAAATGAAAGAGAGGTTGACGAAGATTTTAGTTGAACATGTGAGTGTGGAAGGTGACAATGCTATTAAAGTTGAGAATTAAAGTCTGTGGAGTCTCCAATAATAGCAAAATTCAGTATGCTTCCTAAGACGCGTGTGCGATTTGTAGAACGGGAATCAAAGGGGACGTATGATTCCCGAAAGTCGGATAGGAACGGCCAAATGGGAATCAAAGGGGACGTATGATTCCCGAAAGTCGGATAGGAATGGCCAATTGGGAATCAAAGAGTTCGTATGATTCCCGAAAGTCGGATAGGAATGGCCAAATGGGAATCAAAGGGATCGTATGATTCCCGAAAGTCGGTTAGGATTGATAAAATGGGAATTAAAGAGCTTGTATGATTCCCGAAAGTCGGATAGGAATGGTAAAACGGGAATCAAAGAGTTCGTATGATTCCCTAAATTCAGTTCGGATTGGCCAAACAGGAATCAAAGTAGCAATTGATCCCAGATTCAAAGTAGTCACATTATTTTTCCAGCTTAATATACGGAACGATTTGTGCTGTAGCCCCCACAGATGCGCCACGTATAAAGTCTTGATCTACCAAGGTTTTAAAATTTTGAGTTTGTCCTGTAAGCATGACGCCTAAGATTTTTACTTCATCAAACTGTTTATTTTTATTAGAATTTAGGAATTCTTGGATTGTTTTGTTATTACCATTAGCATCATACTTTTTAAGTGCTGAAACAAAGCTAGTGTACGCCTCCTTCGGTGAACCGGCCGGATCGAATCCATAAACCGGTACACCGGCAGGTCCTTTACTTTCATCTGCCATTGGCGAGGTCATATATAACCATACGATGTTTAAGTTATCGGGAATTTTTGCTTGAATTTCTTGTAAAGTATAAGGTTGATCAAAGGAAACTGCTACTTCAGCAACGTAATTTTCCATTTGTGAAATTTCCCCCAGTTCATTTTGCACACCATCATAATACGTTTGGATAGCTGGATTGTAGAATGTTGCTACTTTATTTTTTGTTTGTTTATCATATTCATAGAATTCCGTATCAGACCAATAAAATCCAGGTATTAACTCGTTGTAGTCAATATCAACTCGAAGCCAATCATAGGAACTTGTGAGTGTGCTCCATTGGACTAAATAGCCATTAATATTTTTAGAACGATTTGTTACAATGTTCCCGCCGAACATGGAAGAATTACTCGTGACTTGGGAATCGATTTGAATATTGGGTTCGGCAATCGCGTTATGCAAAAATAGCTGCTCGTGAAGTCTTGTCGAACTTTTTGCTGCAAAATAATTGCCGGTTTTATAAAGGATCGGTAATAAAATAAGGACAACGATAATTGAAGTAATGACGATTTTCAGTAATTGTTTACGTTTAGCCTTTTTTAGTGCGCCTTTTAATGAGGTTTCCATTAATGTTTTCCTCCTATATTTGAGTGAATTGATTTGCGTGCGCGATATAGTTGTTGTTTGACACTGTTTACTTTAATATCCAAAATAATCGCTATTTCCTCATATGAAAAATCATAGTAATACTTTAAAAAGAAAATTTCCTTATATTCTTGCTTGATATCTTTTAATAGATAGAAAATCTCATCCTTATTTAAGATGGCATCCAATTCGCGGTCTGTATGTTGCAGCTTCGAATAAATATCCTCGGTTAAGTAGATGTTTTGCTGCTCCTTTTTCCTTTTCAAGTCAATATATTCATTGAGAGCAACTCTAAAAAACCACGGTCGCATATTGCTTTCTGTCAGATCATCCAATAGTGTATATACTTTGTAAAATGTATTTTGAATTATATCTTCCGCATCTTCTTTTTTTGCCCCTTTCGCAAGTAATAGCCGAAACACTTCCTCTCCCAAATTAATAAGATAGGAGGCTAGTGTATTTTCTTTTTTCATTTTTCGTCCTCCCTACACTTATAACAACGAACAAGTATTAATAAATGTATACACTTAAATGAATGGGAAAAAAAGTAATAGGTTCAAAATGCATGAAACTTAAATCAATAAAGTTTCGTATATGTAAGAAAAGGGGTGATCCAATGATTCAACAATTAAATAATGAACTTAAAGAAGTAAAGGATAAATTGAGGAAAAAGGTGAAATGGGAAGAGCGGCTGAAACATGTTCAGGAAACCATAACAATTGAAGAAGAAAAACTGAAACAAGTACAGTGCCAATTCCAAAAAGAGCAAAAGGATGTTGGCCGACTTGAATCATTGAGTGTAGCAAGCATTTTCTATGCCCTCATTGGTCAAAAACTTGAAAAATTAGACAAGGAAAATCAAGAGCTCATTGCTGCTCGTTTAAAATTGCAGGAAGCGACTAAAACCGTCGAGGACTTAAAAGAGGAGAGTAAGGAACTTCAACAAAAACTTGAGACCGTTGCAAATATTGAAAGTGAATATCAAGCTTTACTATCGCGAAAAGAAAAATGGATTTATCGACAAGATTCATTTTTAGGTCAGAAACTGGATGCTCTTCTAGAACTCGAGGCAAATTTGCATTCCAGCCTAAAGGAATATGAAGAGGCAATGGAAGCTGGGACAAAGGCAAGCTCATCACTTAAAAAGGCACTTGATTCGCTTGATAGCGCCAAAGGTTGGTCAACCTTCGATATGCTTGGGGGTGGAATGATTTCTACCGCAATCAAACATAGCCGTATTGATGAATCTCGCGATGAAATACATCATGCCCAAAGGGAGCTCCGGCATTTTCAGGAAGAGCTTAAAGATGTTGAAAAAGTAGCTCAGGGTAATCTTGAAATTGGTGGACTATTGACCTTTGCCGATTATTTTTTTGACGGGATAATTGTGGACTGGTTCGTTCATGGACATATTCAAGATTCCTATGAACAAACCTCAAAAACATTAAACCAGGTTACTTCTGTCCTAACTCAGCTGCAAGAGAAATACGAAGACATAAAGAATAACATATCCATAACCGAACAGAAGAGGATATCGTTAATTGAAGATCTGAACTGAACCCAATTACGGGTTGGGACACGGGGTCGGGAACTGTGTCCCATTCCACTTCTATAAATTCATTCATATTTTCCTGATTTTCCATTTTAATGTGATTCTCCCAAAAGGACTCTATATCTTTATCTTCTTTTTCCCCCTAAACTTGTACCTAGGGAGGGATGAGTTACATGAATCTTTTAAAAAAAGTTATCATCATATCCTTGCTTATTCCTGGTTTTTATTTCAACTTAAATATTGAAAAAGGCTTTGCTGAAAATAAACAAATATCTTTTGGTGGAGTTAGCGAAGGCGTCATGATTAATAACCTAGAATATGATCAGACAATAGGGTTTGGTTATGCAACTCATACTAAAATGATATACCCCGAAAATAAAATTACTGAGACAAAAATCCTCTATATTAATACTAATGATTTATCAATTAAACATGAATTGCAGCTCACATCAGAACCTAGCCAATTAAAAATCCATAACAATAAATTATATATAGCATTACCAAAAGAGAAAAAAGTAGTATTAGCCAATACTGTTTATGATGGAAAAATTATTGGAGAAATTCTGCTTCCAAACTATTCTTATGGATTGGAAATGGGAAATGGCAACTTATTTTACATGGATACGAATGGTGCCTTAATGGCATATGATCTACAAACCAAGAAAATTCAATCTTTGGGCACCTATAATCAAGCGAAAATGGTATTTAATGAAAATACCCATACTTTATATGTAGGCGACATAACTTTAAATTATAAAATTCATTTAACGACATTAAAGGATCAAGGCGATTATTTTATAAAAAAAGATGTTACAGAATTTGACCAACTAGATTCACGCTGGGGAGAAATGGTATTAGACGGCCATTTTTTATACGTTGGGAGATATCAAATTGACATTAGTGGAAAACCAGTTATCAACAATACTTTCAGGTCTCAAATTGTCGAGGCAAAGGGAGATTTGGTTATCACCGAGGATGGGGACGTTCTTCAGACGATAGCACCATACTCTGAAGGGAAAATGAATCATTTTGCAAGTAAGGCCAAGATTTTAGAAGATGGAAAGGTATTGGTCTACAGTCGAATTCCTCCAAGAACAATGTACTTGTATGATTCTATAGATGAGCTCATTGAATTAGATATGGAATATTTTTTAGATGGTTATATTGCAAATCATGATTTTAATTCGAATTATATTCCACCAGATATTTCTGATCACTGGGCATATGAGACTCTTGATGACTTTATAAGTGCTAATTTGTTAGCAGGGATTAAGAATGGGGACGGAAATGTTTATGTCTATCCTGACAAAACGATTACAAGGGCAGAATTTACAGCTCTACTAGTTCGTGCTTTGGATCTAACAAAGCCAAATGGCACACCAAAGCAGTTTGCAGATGTTAAACAAGGCGATTGGTATTATAATATCGTTCAAATTGGTAGTTCATATGGATTTGTCAGCGGGCATTAGGATGGACGTTTTTTTCCAAACGAAAAAGGGAAACGTGATCAAATGGCTTCAATGATCGTACGAGCATTTGCCTCCAAAATGAAATTTG
>JAENZK010000241.1 GCA_016841285.1 Guptibacillus hwajinpoensis
AATTGCAGCGCTTGCAACAGCAGCAGCCACTTCTGGAGCAACTCTTGCATCAAAAGGCGCTGGAATTACGTATTCAGATGAAAGCTCTTCATCCGATACTAATCCGGCAATTGCGTGTACAGCTGCCACTTTCATTTCCTCGTTAATGTTCGTAGCATGTGTATCTAAAGCCCCTCTAAAAATACCAGGGAATGCTAATACGTTATTAACCTGGTTAGGGAAGTCTGAACGTCCTGTTCCAACAACCATAGCTCCATATTCTCTAGCTAACGATGGCATAATTTCAGGATTTGGATTGGCCATTGCAAAAATTATTGAATCCTTATTCATTGATTTTACCATATCAGGTGTCAAAGCACCTTCCACAGATACTCCAATAAATACATCAGCGCCTTTTATAACATCTGCTAAAGTGCCTTCTACTTTTTCAAGGTTAGTCATTTTAGCAACTTGTTCTTTTGTTTCGTTCATGCCATATGGACGACCTTCAAAAATAGCACCTTTTGTATCACACATAATAGCATTTCGAACACCAAAATGATATAGAAGTTTAACAATCGCAATACCTGCTGCCCCTGCACCATTCATAACCACTTTAATATCAGAAATAGATTTTCCGACTAATTTCAAAGCATTTACCAGTCCTGCAACCGTTACGATTGCTGTTCCATGTTGATCATCATGGAAAACCGGAATGTTCGCTTCTTTTTTAAGTCTCTCTTCTATAATAAAACAATGTGGTGCAGAAATATCTTCTAGGTTTACACCACCAAATGTAGGCTCTAATAATTTTACTGTTTCTACAATTTTATCAACATCGGTTGTATTTAAGCAAATCGGAAATGCATCCACTCCTGCAAAGCTTTTAAATAGGACTGCCTTCCCTTCCATAACTGGCATAGCTGCTTCAGGACCGATATTACCTAGACCCAATACAGCCGTACCATCGGATACAACCGCTACCATGTTTCCTTTCATTGTGTATTCATACACTTTACTTTTATCTTCATAGATATCTTTACACGGCTCAGCGACACCAGGTGAATACGCTAAACTTAAATCATGCGCATTTTTAACTTGAACCTTTGATTTTATCTCTAACTTCCCTTGATTGACTTGATGAATATGTAGTGCTTCCTCCCGTGTAACGGACATTCCATTCACTCCTTTTGAGATTGACAAACTCCAGTTTGCAAAATTAAGACCTAGTCTTATAAATTAATACTAAACTCCTTTATTATATCAAAAGTGAATATCCTGTAAAGATACTTCATTTTTATGTCCATGGTTTTTATTCCAACAATTACTTTTTAATTACAACATTTTTCGCACCTAGTACCAATTTTAGCTTTTTCAAACATTCTTCAGATAATTTTGCAGACCATTCTTTGGGAAGTAGTACTGTCTTCTGTTCATCAGCATAATGGATATAAACTTCTGTTGTTCCTGGATATTGTTTTAATATATTTTTAATTTGATGCAATTTCCCTGATTCTTGTTGTATTTTGTCGACTTTTAAGTATAATTTATCAAAAGCATTTGCTTTTAAATTTTTTATCGATGTAGCCTCATCAATAATTAATTGCAATTTCCCTTCTCTTTCCTCCACTTTCCCCTGAACAAACAGAATTTCACCTTTTTTTAGTATGTTATTCAGTTTTTTGAACGTTAACGGGAAGACAACGGCATCAACTTCCCCGGTATCATCGCTCAATGTTAGAAACGCCATTTGATCCCCTTTTTTTGTTTTTATTACCCTTTGGTCCACGATTAGTGCTCCCATATGGACCGGGGCACCCACTTCCGTTTGTAAATTAGCAACCTTTATCGCCTTTGTTTTCATTAACAAATCGTTATATGGTTCAATCGGATGGTTTGACAAATAGAACCCTAAAACTTCTTTTTCCATTTGCAATTTGTCTTGTGTCGATAGCGGCTCAATATTTACATATTGCGGTTTTGGTACGATATCATCGGATAGGAAAAAGCCGCTATCATCCTCATTAACGAGCTCTGCGTAATCAATCGCTGCATCAAGACTCGCTAATAATATCGCCCGATCTTTGCCAAATTCATCAAAGCTTCCTGAGAGAATCAACGATTCAATAACTCTACGATTGATAATTCTTAATGATACCCTTGCACAAAAATCAAAAAGGTCTTTATAAACTCCTTTTTTCTTACGATGATAAAGAATTTCTTTTAATGCCGTAATACCTACATTTTTGATCGGTACTAAACTAAATCTAATTTCCCCATCTTCAACCTGAAAATTATAGCTACTTCGATTAATGGAAGGAGGAAGAATTTTTATTTGTTTTTGTTTCGCCTCTCCAATATATTGGGCGATTTTATCCTCATTTCCGACAACACTTGAAAGCAGCGCAGCCGTAAAGTATAAAGGAAAATTCGATTTTAAATAGGCAAGCCAATATGCAATCACACTATAGGCTACAGCATGACTTCGATTAAAACCATAGTTTGCGAAACGAACTATCAAATCATACACTTGTTCTGCTGTTTGCTCGTCATACCCTTTTTGAAGACAACCTTTAACGAAATGCTCTCTTTCTTGCTCCAAGACTTCCCTTTTCTTTTTACTGACTGCTCTTCTTAAGAGATCCGCTTCACCTAAAGTAAAGCCAGCCATTTTCGAAGCAATTTGCATGATTTGCTCTTGATAAACAATGACCCCATAGGTTGGTTCTAATATTTCCGTTAAATCTTCATGGGGAAAAGTAACTTTTTTGTGACCATGTTTTCTTTCAATAAAGGTCGGAATATTTTCCATTGGACCTGGACGATATAAGGCATTAACGGCTACAATATCCTCTAAATTTGTCGGCTTCAAACGCCGCAACACTTTCCTCATCCCGGCAGATTCCAACTGGAATACCCCTGTCGTATCTCCTTCTCCTAGCAACGTAAACGTTTTTTCGTCATCCAACGGAATCTCTTGAAGGTTGATGCTTTGCCCCTTTTCTTTCTTGATGAATCGCTGGATGTTCTCGATTAATGACAGGTTTCGAAGCCCTAGAAAATCCATTTTAAGTAACCCTAGTTCCTCAAGAATGTCCATCGGATATTGGGTGAGCATGACACCACCATGACCTTCCTGCAGTGGGACTGATTCTGTCAGAGGTAAGTCACTAATAACGACACCAGCAGCATGTGTTGATGTATGTCTCGGCAACCCTTCAATTTTTAATGCGATTGAAAACACTTTACGAGCTTCATTGTTTTCTTTAAGCTCCCTCTGTAAAAGGGTTGATTCCTGTAATGCTTGTTCTAATGAAATCCCCGGACGCGACGGTATTACCTTCGCCAAGCGATCAATCTCAGTTGATGCTACTCCAAGAACACGACCAACATCCCGAATGGATGCCCGCGCCGCTAATGTACCAAATGTTACAATTTGAGCGACATGCTCTTTTCCGTACTTATTAGAAACGTATTGGATCATCTCATCACGGCGATGGTCCGGAAAATCAATATCAATATCCGGCATCGAAATTCGCTCCGGATTTAAAAAACGTTCGAACAGCAAATTATATTTAAGTGGGTCAATGTTTGTAATCCCTAGAACGTAGGCAACCAATGAACCGGCTGCAGATCCCCTGCCAGGCCCGGTTAAAATTTTATGTTTATGGGCATAACTCATAAAATCCCATACTATTAAAAAATAATCACTAAAATGCATGTTTTGAATAACAGTTAATTCATACTCCAACCGTTCAGTAGCACCCTTCGGCGGCTTGGAGTTATACCGCTTTTCTAATCCCCTTTTACATAAACCCTTTAAATACTGATCCGAAGAAATACCTTGTGGCAACGGGAATTTCGGTAGTACCATTTTCCCAAGGTCAATCGTAACATTACATTGATTTGCTATTTTTACAGTGTTTAGAAGAGCATCAGGCAAATGCTGAAACTCTTTAACCACCGTTTCTTCATCTTTTAAATAATATTGTTTTCCTTCAAAGTTTCTATCTGTATCCGCCAATTTTGTTCCTTGTTTTATGCATTGCAGACATTCGTGAATAATGGCATCCTCTTTTTGTAAATAATGGATAGGGTTTGTAATAACGGATTGAATTCCTTTTTCCTGACAAAATTGAACGACCAAACTATTTAGCAATTGATCGTGTTTTGTGAAACTTGACTCAATGGCCATATAGAAATTATGTCTAAACAATGTAGTGAATTTTTCTAGTAAACCTAAAGCAGTATCAAAGTTTTTATGAAGAAGATGTTGATTAATTTCTCCTAATGACGGTGAAATTGCAACTAGATCCTTACTATAGGAGCTTAGGACAGCAAATGGAATCCCATTTTTATATTCAGTTTGAACAAGTGTTGAAAGCTTAAGCAAATGGCGGTATCCCAAATTCGTTTGAGCCAAAAGAATTAGCGGATAGCTCGCTCTTTTTCCTTCTACTTCCTCTCCTGATTCAACTAGTAGCGATATGCCGATAATCGGTTTTATATTGTGTTTCCTGCATGCTTTGTAAAAAGCCACAGCGCCGTACATAACATTTTCATCAGTAAGCCCTAAGGCTGTATGTCCTTGCTCAGCTGCAGCCTTCACCAGTTCCTCTATATGTAACGTACTATTCAGCAAACTATAGGAACTGTGTACATGAAGATGTACGAATTTCAATTTCCTCACACCCCTAATATTAGAAAGATACGACTTGCCGCCATAATCCATAAAATCCTAAACTTTCTTATAGTATAAAACAAACATACTAGTCCGCTTTTGTCCATATGTATATATTGTAGTACATGATTTAGTTAATTGAGGTGGTAGCAATATGGAAGAAGAGCGCTTTATGGCAACGATGATCAATTGTTATTTTATAGCTCTAGGTGTATTGTTAGGGGGCTCTTTAATCGGTGGTATTGCTGCCTTTCTTGTAGGCGAGCCTCCTTTAACAATGATCGGCAGGATTGCAAAAAGCTTGAAAATCTGGGCCATTGTTGCCGCCATCGGCGGGACGTTTGATGCGATAACAAATTTCCAGCGTGGATTATTTGATGGTGTCCCGCTTGATATTTTTAAACAAGTATTATTAATTGTTGCCGCTATGGGTGGGACGCAAACAGCTGCAAAAATAATTAGCTGGCTTATTCAGGAGAATGTTGCCCCATGAGAATTCCGCCTTTCTACCAACTCCGATCTTGGCAACGTTTTTTAGCCGGTGTTATGGTTGGATCGATTTTGGGCTGGCTTGTCTTCCTTTTTATGTTTGGACATATTCAAGATAAACAGATAAATTTAATCATGGAACAGAAACTAAAAATACGGGATCTGGAAAATGAAAAAGCCATTTGGCAAAAGGATTATGAAAAATTTAACGAAGAAACAAAAAAGAAATTAATCATTGAAGAGATCAAGATAATTTTTACGAATGAAAAAAAATTAATGCTGAACGAATTTACTAAATTTAATTTAAAAGAAGCTATTAAACAGGATATCAATTCTTTAATTAAATTAGATATCGAGACGGTGTCTAAAAACAATCAGTTAATTATCAATACGATTCAAAACAAGGTCATTACGATTGAAGGGCAAAAATATCGAATGAAGGTTGAACAAATCCATTTATTCACCAGGCTGGATCTTTACTTAAAAGTTGAATTGTTAAATTAGAGGAAGCAAAGGGCAGTCCCTATAGGTTTTGCACATTATTGTCTAGCTTCAGCGCCCAGCGACTAGTGGACTTCGCCCACCTCCCTACGATAAGTCATCATCGACTCTCTACGTTCGTCGTGATTCCTTTATCTCGAGACCGATGGGCTCCAGTCCATGCGTCGCTGAACGGGCGCTTCCGCTTTTCTCATTTCTTAAATTGTAGACAAGCTTCCTCTAAATCATTAATAACAGCTTCTGTTTCATCCCAACTATAAATCGTTGCCCCAGATGCTAATGGGTGGCCGCCACCATTATATTTCTGAGCAATTGTATTAATAACCGGTCCCCGTGAACGTAATCGGACACGAATTTCATTTTTCTCCTCAACAAAAAAGACCCAAGCCAGTACATTCTCTATATTTCCTAGCAAACTAACCAATTGGGAGGCATCAGCTGGAGTAACATTAAATTTTTCCAGCATTTCTTTTGTTATTGATATATGAGCTACTCCAGATGGATGGTGTTTAAAGTTTTGAAGAATATAACCTTGAAGGTGTACGACCTCTGCCGTTGTATTGTACAGTTGATCATATAGTGAAGTTGGATCAAACTTATATTCTAACAGGTCTGCAGCATATCGGAATGTTCTTATATTTGTACTTGGAAAAAGGAATCTGCCTGTGTCACCAACAATGCCGGCAAACATTAATCTTGCGGCATTTTCATTGAGCTTTAAACCTTTATCTTTTCCAAACAAAAATAATTCATAAATTAATTCACTTGTGGAACTCGAAGTTGTATCCACCCATAAAAGATCGCCATATTGATCATGGTTTGGATGGTGATCAATTTTCACAAGCTTTTCCCCAAGTTTATAGCGTTGATCACTGATTCTTTCCTGATTTGCAGTATCACAAACGATAACCAATGCTCCTTTATAATACTCATCAGGAATGATGTCCATTTCATTCAAAAAAAGTAAAGAATCATAGGTTTCACCCACTACATACACTTCTTTTTCAGGGAAGGAGGCTTTTATCATTTCCGCTAAACCACCCTGAGAACCGATCGCATCAGGATCCGGACGTACATGACGATGAACAATGATTCTCTCATAACTATTAATTAAATCTAATATTTCAGCTTTCATGCAATTCTCCTTTTTACAAACTAAAATTTAACAACTATAATTATAAATCAGATACGCCATTACGACTCTATTTAATGTTACAATAATATTAGATAAAAGAGAATAAAAATTGGAGGATATTTACATATGCCTATTTTTGGTGTTCTTTCAGTTCTTT
Organism: Guptibacillus hwajinpoensis; assembly: GCA_016841285.1. Classification (GTDB taxonomy): domain Bacteria; phylum Bacillota; class Bacilli; order Bacillales; family Bacillaceae_J; genus Schinkia. Next base: position 6,943 of record JAENZK010000241.1, read on the forward strand.
GTTTAATTGCCTATATATTTTTTAGGGTTAAATATTTCAGAGTAAAACAGCCTTATCATAGACAATGGATTTCAAGTAAAGCAACGATCGCACTTGGCTCCTTTATGCTTTTCTTCGGTATCGACCAGCTCATTGTGTGGCAAGATAAGGTAGCTATCATTGTCGGTAGCGTTTTTGCTATCGTGGGTTTTGTCTATGCAATTCAAGGCTTTAGAACTTATAAATTT
>JAENZK010000242.1 GCA_016841285.1 Guptibacillus hwajinpoensis
TTCTTTCGATTTCCTCTGATGATTCTTGGGAATCCTTTTTCATAAATGACATATTTTTATCTAATTCATCTTTCATGTATTTACCAACTTCCGAAAAGTCGATTTCCATATCATCTTTCATGAATTTTTCCCAATAATGATTTTGTGGAGCTTTATTTTCACTGAAATGGTTCATGACTTTACCCTCAATCTTCAATCTTTGTTTTGTATATTTGCTATTTTTATGTCTTGGTCTTGGATATTACCATCAATCATATCTGGGTCAGACAAATAATTTATGTTGTGAATGGATTGATTCCTATTTCCATAAGTACTTCCGTAAGCTTTATTTTGTTTTTGATTACCATCTATGCCGGTTAAATTCCCCTTTCCAATAAATAGATTACTGTTTTGGTTCATGGTCGAAACATTTATACTTTCCATTGAAACCTTTAAAAGATTTTCGTTACCTTGTTCTTCACTGATTATATGGATGTCACGATCATCAATAGGGGTATCAATATTATCTGGATCATTCAAAAAATTAAAATTACGAAACAGTATATTCGAGTTGCCTGCAATTGCCCCAAATATACTGTTTGTTTTACCATGAGCACTCCACCCTACAGCATTGTTCCGGTCTCCAATAAATAATCCCGATTGTTGATTCATAGTTTGGATGGAGATGTCCCCATCAAAATGCAGTACCAGGTTCATCTTCAAATACTGCCCCCTTTGATGTTAGCTTTAATATCTTGGTCAAACATATTGCCGTCTGCCACTTCACCATTTTCTAAATTAACATTTATGTTCCCTGCTACTAAGCGATAAAATCCATACGAACCGGAACGGCCAGCATTAAACTTCATATTTGCATCCATACCGGTAACAACAGACTCACCTAGGAAAATAGAGGAATTTTGTTGAGGTGAATTAACGTTTACCGTACCTAAGTTAATTAAAGATGCCATTGTTTTACTCCTTCCAACTTTCTGGGAATTGATCAAATATTTCCACCAATAATGTTTGGTTTTAAGTCTTGATCATTAATATTACCGTCGGCAATCTCCATTCCATCAGCATTAATATTTAAGTTATACATATCTATACAAAAAAAACCATATTGACCTGAACGTCCAGCATTAAATTTCATGTTTGCATCCATACCTGTGATAACAGATTCACCTACAAAGATGGAAGAGTTTTGTTGAGGTGTATTAACATTTAGTACACCCAAATTAATAACAGAGGGCATCATGTCAGCTCCTTTTCAATCAAATTATATACCATATTATGCAGCCTTGAATTAATGGTGAAAGACAAGGTGTAAGTCAAAGAATAGTATCAATTGGGCATATACCCGAATACCTTAACTAACATAAAGGAGAGGGGTTTGAATGACGAAAATAAATATTAAAGGTATACAGGTAGAAAATATGCAAAATTGCAGTGGCGTGTTCTGGGGAAATAAAAATAACCATCATAATTAAAGATATTCCACTTTGGCTAATGAAGCATTTGGGAAAATAACAGGAAATATGAACGTCATTTGCAACAGTAAGTTTATGAAAAATAAAAATAGTGAGGGCTAAAATATGAACTATCAATTTTTATCTCCTACATTTAATATTGGTAATATTAATATCGGCAACATCGAAGGGGCCTCATGTTTTAGTGTTGGAAATAATTTTGTAAGTGATTTTAAAAGTAATAAGAAACATAATCAAGGATTTGGGAACATTCATGGTGATAAAAACTTATTGCCCAACTCTGGAGGCGTACTAAATGATTATGATTATTCCAATCTAGGTCATAAAACCTAAGGCTTCCTTACTTTTTATTAAATAAAATATAAAAGGCTACACTTTAAGGAGAAATCTTGTATCTTAATAGTGTAGCTTTTTAAATTTACACCCATTTCTTATCCTCGTCATTCGTATATTTTGGAACCAAATTCTCATCGCCAGGCATCAGTCTCCAGCCTTTGTTCACTACAATTCGGAGCCATGTTCCAGGAATCCAAGAAGTTGCTAGGGCCAGCATAACGAGGATGGCAAAAAATTCCTGGTTAATGATCCCGGCGGTATAGGCTACGGAGGAAAGAACAATTCCAGGGCCGCCACGGTCATTAATAGCAACTCCTAAATTTAGACTTGTGAAGTGATCTTGTTTCATAATACGAGACGTGATATAAACAGCCAAAGTTTGTGTCAGTGTGGCAAATAATAAATAGCCTATGAAGAATAGGGGGTTAAAATGTCTTACTAGATCTAATTGCAGCCCCACTGTCGCAAAATAAATAGGAATGAACCATGAGAATGAAATATTAGATACCCCTTGCTCCACCCGTTCTGAGAGTTCTTTTGGCAAAGCAACTTTTGCAACAATACCTGCTAATAGGGCACCAAAAATCGTTTCAACATGAAGATTACCCGCGATGGAAGCAAGAATAAACATAATAAACAGGAAGTAACCTAAATTCGAAGCTCTAAAAAGCAGATTTTGTTTAGTAATGGTTAAGCGTTTAAACAGGAAATACCCAAGGACAAAGGTACCCACTATAAAGGCAATAGATGTTCCAATACTTGACACGGCTGTACTGATAGTGAATACTCCACTCTGATTGGCAATGGTTGTCGCAAAACCTAAGGCAACCCAGAGCAAGATATCATGAACTCCAGCACAGGCAACAACGATTTTAGCGAATCGGGTATGCATAATGCCAAGGTCATTAAAGATTTTGGAAATGACAGGAATAGAGGTTATAGCGATAGATATTGCTATCACAATCTTCATGGCTAAAGGATTATTTGCCGAACCTATAAAGGGCGCTATATTAAAAAGATCTGCTGCAAGCCAACCTACAATGAAAGCTGGAATAGTGGCTCCTATAGATAAACCAGTAGTTAATTTAATATCTTCTTTATTAAATTGGGTTTGGAATTTCAAACCAGAGGTAAACATTAGCATCAGCAAACCAAATTAATAAAGTAGTCCAAACAATTTATCCTCCGTTGGAAACCCTAGAAATAACCACTGAAAGGCATCTGGGAAGAAGTGCCCTAATAAGGTCGGACCTAGTACTAAACCAGCAGCGACTTCACCAATTACACGCGGTATGAAAATTCGTTCTGCAAGGAAACCTAATAAATGCGCGGTTGCTAGTAAACAGCCCATTGCTAATAAAAAGTGACTAATTTCAGCACTTGTCAAACTAAACAACAGTTTCCCCCTCCTTTATTTTTATTTTCCTACTAGTGTTAAACTATGACAGGTTGACATAAATAGCTTGGGTAAAGAACATGGAAAAAAGAATAATTTTTATGCTTTAAAGAAAATCTAACTTTGTCAAAGGATTGAAAAAATGAGAGTAGAATTTTTTTAAATACTTTTGATGAAATGTAGCAAACTAAAAATAAAAAGGAGGAATGAAAAATGTTGAAGAGAGTCACCACTGTTATTTTACTTTTAACCCTGTTTAGTTTTAACCTGCTATCAGTCAATGCAGAAGGGACAGAAGCAAAAGGGATAAGTATGGAGAAGGCAAAACAAATTGCTTTGGGACAAGTAAAAGGAAAAATTCTCAATGCTTATTTGGAGGAGGACGATGGAAGGACCCAATATGAGATTATCATCCAAGCAAAGGATGGGAAGTATGAAGTGGAGATAGATAAAGCTACTGGTAAAGTGCTAGAAGTGGAGAAAGAAGGAAATATTAGGGATGACGGTGACGATGGCGAGGATGATGATAGAGACGACGATGATGACGATGACGATGATCGATATGATGACTAAAAAATTTATTCAATATCGTTTAAATCGTAAAGTCTACATTAAAGAGGTTCTCAAAGGATGTTAAAAGTATTGATGATTTTAGGGCTTCTTTTAGGGACTTTTGGCTACACCCCAGTCGTCACAAGGGCTAATGCTGTAGTTACTAACCCAATCGATAATGAATTGAATGATCCAGAAATGGATTGTACAAAAAAAGTGAAACTAACCTGGGCCCAACGAAAGCAACTGGAGCAAATTTATCGTAGGATTTTCAATGACTATAGTGATTTGATTTCCGTCTACTCTAAGGCTGGGGCATTGACACCGTATCAAACAAAGATAAGACATATCTATTTGAATAACTATATTAAAACCTTTTACAAACGAGGCTATCGCTGGTGCTCAGAGCATGAATCTGACGAATGGGAAGAAGAATGGTATAACAACGATATCAATGATGACAATGATAAAGATTAAGACAATAGCAATTAAAGAGAAGAATCAGAGTATAGATCTGATTCTTTTTTTTGTTATTCTGCATAAACATAAAATAGATTACGATTACGTAAAGGCGGGGGATCCATGTATATGTATTTAGCGGTGGGTATAGGGGGCGTCATCGGTGCCTTACTAAGGTATTTCGTTCTCCTCTGGTTTACTGACCTAGGATACTCCTATCCGGCTGGAACGCTTTGCGTAAATTTAATTGGGTGTTTTATTTTGGGATATTTGCAGGGAATTGCGACTGTTTCTGAATTACCACGATGGCTTGTAACTGGTGTTGGCACAGGAATTGTTGGGGCGTTTACTACCTTTTCCACCTTCAGTATAGATGTTGTACAATTTATTAAAGAGGGATTTCTGCTCCCTGCATGTACTTATATATTGGCTTCTTCAATAGGCGGGTATTACTTAGCGTACACTGGATTCTCTCTTTCTAAATATAAAAGACGGGGAGTGTAAAGGAATGGTTAATCAAATTTGGCTTGTAGGGTTAGGGGGGTTTTTAGGGGCAATATTAAGGTATTTTTTAAATAAGTATTTTTCCACCTTTACGTTGTTTCCTTTGGGGACTTTTCTAGTGAACATGACGGGTTCTTTTTTTTTAGGTCTCCTTTTAGGAAGCGATTGGATCTCAAGTTCCATTCGCATTTTAGTGGGTACAGGCTTTTTAGGGGCATACACTACCTTTTCAACCTTTAACTTTGAACTCTTTATGTTAAAAAAGAATGGTCGGAATTTTCAATTCTTCCTCTATATTGCCAGCAGTTATATCCTTGGAATCCTTTTTGCATACCTGGGATATTCCATTACTAGTTCGTTTTAATTGGTTATCAATATACTTTACCTTAGCTGAAACCGACCTAAAGCCATTCTGTATCCACTGAAAATTTCAATTTTATAATCTTCCCCATTAGGGATATTTTCCATCGTTATTTGAAAACTCTTAGTATCTATAAAATTTCCGTGGATAAGAGAATGGGCATACACTGTTCTTTTTCCCCACCAACTCATTTTTACCACTGAATAGAAAATGGGGCTTTTATTGTCATCAATCTTTTGAAATCCAATAATGGTAATGCATTGATTGGTGACTATAAAGGGCTGACTATAAAAATAGCAATTGTCTACACTCAAACCCCATCTGATAAATTGCTTTCCTGGATCCTGCTCCCTTTTTCTTAAATGAATCCACCTTAATAAATAAAAAAAGGAACAAGCTACAGTGATCAAAATAAAAATACCCATTTAACCGTTATCACCACCCTTTGTTCTATTTTAATGTTGATTTGGTGATGAACGTAACGGCGAATGATAGTAATAAAATCATCCAAAAACTTTATCCATTAATGTGCTTCCTAACTTTAAAAAGGCTCCTGCCAAGTTCATTTAACACAATTGCTGCTAGTATAATAGCTGTACCAAACCACTGAAGCGGTGTTACCACTTCTGACAAGATCAGGCTTGCTGATAGGATGGCAACCGGTAATTCGACGGATGATAAGATATTGGCAATCCCACCTGAAACCAATGGTGCGCCCACTGCGAAAAATAGTGGGGGAAGGACTGCGCCAAATAGAGAAACACCAGCGGCAGCCGTTAATAGGTTTGCTTCTAATGGCAGTACTGTTGAAATGTCATTCATGAAGAGAATTAGTATTAACATCATTGACCCGGTGGACATTAAAGAAGTCCGAGTCCATGGGTCTACTTTTACAGCAACCTTTCCGCTCGAAAAAATAAATCCAGCATAAGTGAATGCCGAAAGAATCCCAAAAAGGAAACCTTTAAAAGGAAGTCCCTGTATTTCACCATTTATTATATTAGAAGCAAAAAAGACCCCAATCAAAATTAACATAATTGCAAATATGGTTACAGGAGCAGGTTTAATTTTGTTAAAAATCCATTCTAAAATAAATCCAATCCAAACAAATTGAAACAATAAAATGATGGCCAAAGAGGCCGGCAAATATTGCATTGCTCCATAGTAAAAAATACTTGTTAAGCCGGCAAAACAGCCGATCATCATTATTTGAGGAACATTCTTTTTGTTAATCCCCTTAAAGCTAGAGCGTTTAATTAGAGTAATGGACCATAAGAAAACTGTAGAAATTATCATTTGTAGGATCGTAATTTGGGCAAGTGAATAGCCATAGCTAAATCCCAATTTGGCAAAGATCGGTGTAAAGCCAAAACAGCCTGAACCTACTAATACGAATAAAATGCCTTTATTTAATTTCATTATGTTGCCTCCTTGAAACTATCAAACTATTATATCTTAGCACAAATGAAAAATCAGTCATCTGCTTTTAAGAATTACCAATTTTGTAACTAATTCGAGTTTGAGTTTGTGATATGATGAGCATATAGCTAATTCTATACAGGGTGGTTTGCTCATTACTTCACAATGATTTGGTGGGCATATTATTTTAGCATAAATAATCGAAAGTAGAGTGATTTACATGCAAAGGAAAACAGCGATTATTACAGGTGGGGGCAGTGGATTCGGAAGAGAAACAGCCTTAAAACTGGCTGAAAAAGGGATCAATATATCTATAGTAGATTTGTCAAAAGAAAATGGGGAGGAAACGGTTCGACTTTGTAAAGAAATTGGCTCTGATGCAATATTTGTACAGGCAGACGTGGCAAAGGTTGAAGATGTAAAGAAATATGTGGCTCAAACGGTTGAACAATTTGGAAAAATTGATTTGTTTTTTAACAATGCAGGGATTTCCGGATCTGGAGTTCGTACTCTAGAATGTTCTATAGAAGAGTTCGATGCCATTGTTAACGTGAATCTAAAGGGTGTATTCTATGGGCTAAAATTTGTTGTGAATGAAATGCTAAAAACCGGGGGTGGAGCTATTGTCAACACGG
>JAENZK010000243.1 GCA_016841285.1 Guptibacillus hwajinpoensis
TGCAAATGACAAACATTCTCAATTAGAGTGTGTCATGATGATATAGTATACCACCGAATTTTTGAAATGTCCAAAGTTGTCAAATGCAATATTTTTGTAAAAGTTTTCAAAAAATCCCTACTTAACCATTTTATATTTGATTAAATGTCGAAACAATATATTGTTTGGATAAAATCAATGTCAGAATGAGATGAATGCCTGGGACGCAGAACCCGACCCTGTGGCTCGAAAAGGCTGCTTCCAAATTGGTATGGAGCAGCCTTTTGTAAAGTGTACCATTGTCTAGCTCCAGCGCCCAGCGCCTAGTAAACTTCGCCCACCTCCCTACGATAAGTCAACATCGGCTCTCAAGTTCGCCGTGTTTCCTTTATCTCAGTCGATGTGCTCCAGTTTATACGTCGCTAAACGGGCACTTCCGCTTTTCTAATTAACGAACACCCTTCATAAACACCTGAATTTTTGGAGAAATCACAAGTAGGATAATACCTAAGACGATGGAAGCACCACCGATTACTCCAAAGTAGGCCATCTCTGTTTCAGGTGTATAGAATTTAACGATTTGCGCGTTGATAGCTTGTGCTGCAGCGCTGGCTAGGAACCATAGGCTCATTGTTTGTGCTGAGAACGCAGCAGGTGCAAGTTTTGTAGTAGCTGATAAACCAACAGGTGATAATAGTAACTCACCCAAAACAACAATGAAATAACTAAGGACTAACCAAAGTGGATTTACTAAAGAATCTGTACCACTAAAATATCCCGGTACGAGAATGACGATGAATGATAAACCGGCAAACAATAATGCTAACGAGAACTTTTGCGGGATTGTAGGTTGACGTTTCCCTAATTTCACCCACATCCAAGCAAAGATCGGAGCAAACACAATGATGAACAATGGGTTTAATGATTGGAACCAAGCTGGTGAAATATGAATCCCAGCAAAGTCTAATTGTGTACGCTTGTCCGCATAATTCGCAAGAATGGTTGCGCCTTGCTCTTGGATGGACCAGAACATAACAGCTGCAATAAACAGTGGAATATAGGCAAGTAATCTTGAACGTTCCACAGCTGTTGTTTTTGAACTTTTATACATCACGATGAAATACATAGTAGGAATTAAAATACCCAGAATACCGACAAGAGCAATAAAACTATCAATTGTTAAAATTCCTTGTGGGATTAAAACAGCACATAAAATCGCAATCACCAGAATACCGATGCCAATTCTCGTGAAAACTATTTTTCTCTCAGAAGGAGATAATGGATTGGGTACTTGAGTACCAGCCAATCCTAGATTATTCTTTCTTGTTGCTAAAAACATAATTAATCCTACAAACATACCAACTGCAGCAACCCCGAATCCTAAGTGGAAGCTTGTATCCATAAGTGCCCCAACAATTAACGGTGAAATAAAGGCACCCATGTTGATCCCCATATAGAAAATACTGAATCCTGCATCACGACGATCATCTTCTTCAGCGTACATATCACCAACCACACTGGAAACGTTCGGTTTTAATAATCCAGTACCTAGAATGATGAGTACCATTGAAATAAAGAACATCGCTACATTTCCTGGGATTGCCAGAGCGATATGACCAAACATGATCAAAATACCACCGTAGAAAACGGCCTTTTGTGTACCGAATATCCGGTCAGCAAGCCAGCCGCCAATAATACCGGACATATAAACTAACGAACCATAAATGGACATGATTGAAAGCGCTGTCGTTTCATCAAGCCCCAACCCGCCTTTTGATGTTTCATAGTAGATATAGAAAACTAGAATTGCCCGCATTCCGTAATAAGAAAAGCGCTCCCAAAATTCAGTAAAGAATAGCGAAAATAATCCTTTAGGATGGCCAAAGAATCCTTTTTGGGGGACGCTATTCACTATTTCCTGTTTGCTCAATTTAGCCATAGTGAAACCTCCATAAAAAGTTTGATACTATTTTATGATACTTTTAATTACTCAAAATTGTCAAAACAAATTTTCTGGAAGTATTGACAATTAACGTTTAATCAGATAATTACAAATTTTATAGAATTATATCAATATAACTAATTGATTGAATTGTATGAAAACATTGAAGTTTTATCCAATTGTTGAAAAAAATTAACATCTTTTTACTAACATTTAATGTATGGTAAAAGGGAGAATTCTATACATTTGTGAAAGTCAATGTGGAGAAGAGTGAGATTATGACTGTTTTATTAACTGCGAAAAATGTATCGAAAGTCTATCAAATGGGTGAGGTTACCGTCCAAGCTTTGAAGGATGTTCATTTTGAAATAAATAAAGGTGAATTTATTGTCGTTCTCGGTCCTAGTGGTTCCGGAAAAAGTACAATGATTAACTTGATTGGTGGCATGGATACGGCAAGTTCAGGTGAAATCTACTATGGGGAACAGCCATTGCATCAAGCGAATGAGAGGATTTTAACGGAGTATCGGCGTAATGCTGTAGGTTTTGTTTTTCAATTTTATAATTTAATGCCGAACCTTACAGCGTTTGAGAATATCCAGTTGTCGACCCAGATAGCGAGGAACCCTCTCGACCCGATGGAGGTTTTAGCACAAGTGGGGCTGGCCGACCGGGCCGATCACTTTCCGGCACAAATGTCTGGTGGAGAACAGCAAAGGGTGGCAATTGCCCGAGCTGTGGCCAAAAACCCAGAGATTTTATTATGTGATGAGCCAACAGGGGCATTAGATTTCTCAACTGGAATAGGGGTGCTAAAGCTGTTGCGTGAGTTTAATAAAACGATGGGAAAAACGGTGATGATTATTACTCATAACGCTGGCATTGCCGATATGGCGGACCGTGTTTTTTTTATAAAAGATGGAAGGCTTGAAAAAATTGAAGTGAACGAACAACCTCTCGACCCGGAGGAGGTGTCCTGGTAATGCTGTGGCGAAAAATGTTCAGAGATATTCTTGAAAATAAAGTCGCCTGTATCGCTTGTGCAATTGTTATTGCCATTGGTCTGATGACGTATTCATCGATGTCGATTGCTAAAGACGGTTTGTTTAATGCAAAAGATCAATTTTACCGGGAATATAACTTTGCTGATGGTTTTGCCAAGGTAAAGGCGATTCCGATGACGCGGGCACAAGCACTGGAAGAAATAGATAGCGTCGAGGCTGTTAGTGGTCGCCTTGTAAAAGATGTCAGGGTTTTGATGCCGGATACGAAGGAAAATGTTTATCTCAGATTGATTTCTTTGCATGCCCCGAAAGGAAATGAACTAAATGGCATCAAACTTGAAAAGGGTGCATTTCCATTAACAAACCGGCAGCAGATTTTAGTCGCTGATAAATTTTATGAAGCGCATAAGTTACAGATTGGCGATAAATTGAACGTCATTATCGAAGGAAAGCAGGTAGAGCTCTCAGTTAGCGGGACAGGAATGAGTCCGGAATATATTTATGCGCTGAAGGAGCTTCAAAGTGTGGCTTCAGACCCGATGACCTTTGAAGTGGCCTATGTGCCATATGAGGATATGGAGCAGCTTTTCAATCAAAAAGGTTTAGTTAATGATATTTCGTTTACACTCAAATCGGGTGCTATTTATGAGGATGCTGAACAAGCAGTTAAGTCAGATTTAGAACGTTATGAGCTGGAGAGCCTTTATGGAGCTAAAGACCAGCTCAGTAATGCAATGCTGCCAGAAGACTTGAAGCAGCTCGAAAGGATGGCAAGCAGCCTTCCCGTGATTTTTCTAATAATCGCAGCAATTATTTTATATATTATGTTGAAACGGCTTGTGGAATCGCAACGAGGACAAATTGGCACATTGAAGGCCTTTGGCTATCGAAGATCAGAAATACTGTTTCATTATTTATGGTATGGCCTATTTATCGGCATTTTGGGGGGAGTAATCGGAGGGATTTTGGGTATTTGGGTGTCAAAATATTATTTACAGATTTATCAAATGTTCTTTAACCTTCCGGGCATTGGCGCCCATACCTCGATGAAATATTTTTATCTTGGAATCATCATGGCGGTCCTTTTCAGTGCAGTCGCGTCCTTTCAAGGAGTACGAGGTGTGATTCGCCTTCAACCTGCTGAGGCGATGCACCCTGTAGTGCCGACTTTTATAAAAAAGACCTTTTTAGAAAAAATCCCTGGATTTTGGCGCGCTTTCAATGTACAAGGGCGGATGGCCATTCGAAATTTGTTACGCAATAAAAACCGAAGTTTTTTCACACTGATCGGGGTGATTTTTACCTTTAGTATGATGGCGTCCTTTTTTTCCTTATCCAGTATGTCAGAAACGATGATCATGGATCAGTTTACAAAGGTGCAGAAGCAGGATGTGAAGTTGAGTTTTGTAAAACCAATGCCACGTTCCGATGTGATCCGTGAATTGAACCATGTTGATGGGATTAAACGAGTCGAGCCTTTTCTTGAAATACCCGTTTCATTGAAATTTTTAAATCATAAAAAAGATGTAATTGCACTTGGGATTTCTGAGGGTTCGGAGCTTTATAATGTGTTTGATAAAGAGGGGAATCGGCTTGCTGTTCCGAAGTCTGGAATGATGGTTTCCCAGCAGGTTGCGGATAAGCTTGGTGTTCACGTTGGTGATGTGCTCCAGATGGAAAGCATTTTTGCGAAGGATGAAAAGTTAAGCATTAAGATTGAAAAAATTATTCCACAATATTTAGGGGCTAATATTTATATGAATCAAGATGCGATGCTTGGTCTCTTAAAGCAAGGCGAGATGATGACGTCTGCTCTTATTGCGATGGATGAGCGGGCGATACCGGCATTAAAAGACGAGTATCGTTCATCAAAATATATTAGTACCATTGATATTCGTCAGGAAATGATTGATAAATACGAGGAATTAATGGGTGCAGCTGTTTATGCAATGTGGGCGATGGCGATCATCTCAATTATAACTGGTTTTGCGATTGTCTATAACTCTAGCATTATTTCCTTGGCGGAACGGAAGAGAGAGCTGGCTTCCCTGCGTGTGATGGGAATGACACCTAAAGAAGTGATGGAAGTTGTCTCGGTCGAGCAGTGGTTTATTGGCTTTATCGGGATGATTGCCGGGATACCGTTAGCGTTTTTAATGAATCAATTGATGTCGACTAGTATGAGTAATGATCTGTATACAATTCCACCGGGAACGAGCGGGAATGCGATTGTGCTCGCCTTTATTGGAACGATTTTTGCAATAGCTGTTTCGCAAATCTCGATTTCAAGGAAAGTAAAACAGCTCGATTTGGTGGCAGTTTTGAAGGAAAGAGAGTAAGTGGAATGAGGGGACGGTTCTCGTGTTCCAGGCATGAGAAAGTGGAACATAAGAACCGTCCCCGTGTTCCAAGATCAGGAGGGGAAGTTGGCTATGGAAGCACATTTAAAGTGGATAATCGGGGCAATTTTGGCATTAGGCATTGGTGGTTATTTTTTCTATAATTCTACCAAACCCCTTGAAGCAGAGCTGCTTGAAGTAAAAGCACAAACGATCTCCCAGTCTTTTAAAGAAGAAGGGCTTGTGACAGCGGCAGTCGAGCGGCCTGTGTACAGTGTAATAAACGGAAAAATAATCAATATTCCTGTCAAAGAAGGGCAACAGGTAAACAAAGGGGATTTGCTCGTTGAAATGGAAGCAAAAGACCTTGAGTCCCAGCTCAGCCAATTGAGGGCACAGCTCGATAGCATTAACGGTCAGGAAAAGCAAGTAAAAAGAACTCCGTATACGGCTCAAGTAAAGCAACAACAGTTAATGATCGATGAAACAAAACGACAAATCGCGCTTGAAAAACAAAATTATGCTAGAATCAAAACATTATACGACAGCGGGGCTGTTTCAAAAAAAGAATTGGATGATGCCAACAATAGAGTGGAGCAGTTGGAGAATAATCTGCTGCAACAGGAACAAGCATTGAAGTTAATTGAGGAGCAGTCCAAACCGCCCGCAGGAACCGATCAGTACTTTAAAGGATTAAAAGAACAAGTGAATGAGCAAATGGATCATCTCCAATATTTAATCGGCAATAAAAGAATCGTTGCACCAATAAGCGGGATTGTGAATGAATTACCTGTTCGAGAAGGAGCGATGGTAACAGCACAAACCCCTTTATTGACGTTGACTTCTAATGATGAATTGCAGGTTGAAGTATTTCTTTTAACGGAAGATATCATAAGCGTGGAAGAAGGCATGCCAGTTACATTGATCCAAAAAAGGAAAAATGGTGATTTGGAATTTCCGGGTGTTGTAACGGCAATTGCGCCAGCGGCTGAAGAAAAAGCTTCGGCGTTGGGATTAACTGAGCAGAAGGTTAAAGTAACAGTAAAACCAGAGGAGAATGAAGCACCAGAGCTGCGACCGGGCTATGCGTTAGACGTCAAGTTCACGACACTAGAGCAAGAAAATAAACTAGCAGTACCAAAGGTTGTACTATTCCCATTTGAAGATGGCGATGCATTATGGTTAGTAAAAGACGGGAAGGTGACCATTCAAAAGGTTGAAAAGGGGATGGAAACCGACGAGCTTGTTGTGATTGAAAAAGGATTACAGGCCGGGGATATAGTCGTTAAAAATCCGCAGCTTGAAGGGCTGGCGGAAGGTAAGGCGGTTGAATAGATCTGGAATCTAGGATGATAATTTAATTTTGGAATTGAAAATCAGGTGGATCGGCTGCCACCTGATTTTTATTTGGCATTTGTATCGTGATTGAAGTGCAAACTTAGAAGGTACGAAATTTTATACGGGACTAATCTTCCATTTTACTTTGGCTATGCGACTTATTAGGCAACCTATTTTCTGGATGTCCTTTGCCGCGTTTGCGGTTTTTTTCATCCTTTCGTTGCTTATCATGAATTCTTGCTACAAATTCACTTGTGCTTTCCATATTGTCTCCACCTTTATTATTGTTATAGTTCAGCGTTTGGCAGACCTGCACGTATGTGGGGTACCACGCTTTTCTTTTTGTTACTATAACCATTTTCGGAAAAAACATGTATGTAAGTGGGACGCTGGGCTGGGCCACAGGGTCGGGTTCTCTGGCTCATTTTGGCGAAGCGGGCCATTGGGCCACAGTTTACGACCCACTAGCTTTGCATAACTTGAAAAATATGTAAATTCATGAATTTATTTTGTAGA
>JAENZK010000244.1 GCA_016841285.1 Guptibacillus hwajinpoensis
TAAACGGCTTATAGCCGTGGAGCAAACCACCCTTTGGAAGGGTGGTTATGATTTTGGATTTTTCATAAGTTTCGTTCTAATCAATAGACGGAGGAATTCCGCTTCATGAGTTAATTCGATGAAAAATAGCCGAAATAGACGGAGACATTCCGCCTATTGACTCAAAAAACGTGAAAATGGGCGACTTTTCTTTGAATAATCGGAAAACTCCGCTTATTTAAGCCGAAATGAGCTCCATTTTGAAAATAACCGGAAACCTTCCGCTTATTTTTACCCTTCCAAGGGGGCTGTCCTATCACCCAGCTTTTTCGAAGCGTAGCCACAAAAATAAACTTAATATTCATTAAAATCTAAAAATTCACTGTGTATTTGGTAGCATTTGGGAGCATACTTCAAGAATACTAAGTTACTTGGTTTTAATACCGGCTCAGGAAAGGAGAGCATGAATAATCCAAGATTATCCCTGATTATGAAGTTTGTTTCGAACGAATTATTCCCGTAGACTTAATGTATAGCGCTTTCTTTTATTACAATTTTTTAAAAAATTAGGGGGTTTGATTATTGAAAAAATTATTCGCAGGGCTAGTCATATGTCTTTTGATGCTGAGTGCTGTGGCTTGTTCATCAACATCTTCAGGATCTGAAGGAGATATGTCTACACTAGAGCGAGCTCAAAAAGACGGAAAAATTGTTGTCGGGTTTTCAGGTGAAGTTCCATATGCCTATGAGGATGAAAATGGAAATTTAACAGGGCAGTCTGTTGAAGTAGCACGGGCAGTTTTTAAGGAACTAGGAATTGAAGAAATGGATGGAAAGTTAACGAAGTTCAGTTCACTCATACCAGGGTTGAAATCTGGAAACTTTGATGTGATTACAGCTGGTATGTATATTACACCGGATCGTTGTGAACAGGTGGACTTTGGCGAACCAGAGTATAGTATTGGGGAAGCGTTGGCGGTTCAAAAAGATAATCCATTAAATTTGCATAGTTATGAGGATATTGTAAATAATCCTGAGGTTAAAGTTGCGCTCATGAATGGTGCTATTGAAATTGATTATTTAAAGGCTGCTGGAATTCAAAAGGATCAAATGGAGATTGTACAAGATATACCTTCTAATATTGCAGCTCTTGAATCAGGGCGCGTAGATGCGATTACGATGACTGGTCCAACATTGGAGTCTGCCTTAGCGACAGCCAATGCAAAAAACATTGATCGTGTCGAAGATTTTACGCAACCAATGGTGGATGGAGAATCCATTCGTGGATATGGGGCAGCTGCCTTTAATCCTGAAGATGATGATCTAAAAAAAGCTTATAATGAGGCCTTACAAAAATTAAAGGATTCCGGCAGACTGCTTGAGATTATCAGTGAATTTGGTTTTACTGAAGCTGATTTGCCAGGAGATATGACGACCGAGCAGCTTTGCAAAAAGTAAAAAAACTTCATAAGTGTGCTTGTAATAAAGGCGGGCGCTCTTGGTAAAGGGTGCCCGTTTTTTAATCAATGTTTTAAAGGAAGTGATGAATATATGGATGTATATGTAGATATCATCCCCAAAATAATACCCGGGGCCATCGTAACGATAGAAATATTATTGGCATCATCTTGCCTTGCCTTTATCGTTGCCTTTATTGCTGGATTAGGACGGGTTTCAAGGTTTGCGACCATAAGACGTCTAACATCTATTTATGTGGAATTATTTAGAGGGACATCATTACTAGTTCAGTTGTTTTGGATTTTCTTTGCTCTTCCGGCCTTTGGATTTCAGTTTTCTCCCTTTCTAGCAGGTGTTGTTGCATTAGGATTAAACTATGGCGCTTATGCATCTGAGGTTGTCCGAGGAGCGATCATGGCCATTCCAAATGGTCAAACAGAAGCAACCATTGCCCTTAATATGACGCGGTGGCAACGGATGAGATTAGTTATTCTTCCGCAAGCCTTAAGAATTATGCTTCCGGGTTTTGGCAACATTACAATTGAACTTTTAAAGGGAACTTCACTTGTTTCGCTTATAACTTTAACAGATCTAACTTATAAAGGTTTAATTATTCAAAACACGAACATCAGCTATACCTTTCCAGTATTTATAGTATTATTGTTGATTTATTTTATTATTGCTTTGCCACTTATCATTACGGTAAGGAAACTAGAGAAAAATGTATCGAAAGGAGTGGCTTAAAGCATGACATGGGATTGGAATTTTGCAATAAAAGTATTTCCCGAGATTGCTAGTGCGATTTGGGTCGTCATTGGTATTACCTTGGGTGCCTATATTTTTTCGCTAGTATTTGGACTTGTTCTCACATTTGCAAGAAGATCGAGTTTCAAACCACTTTCTGCAACTTCTTACTTTTTCATCGAGTTTATTAGAAGTACACCTCCTTTAGTACAACTATTTTTCGTGTTTTTTGCACTACCTTCGATTGGGATTTCCTTCGATAAATACACAGCAGGTATTTTAACATTAGGAATTCATTATAGTACCTACCTCTCTGAAGTATATCGTTCAGGTATTGATTCAGTGCCAAAAGGACAGTGGGAAGCAGCCAGGGCTATGAACTTTTCGAAAGCACAAACATGGTTTAGGGTTATCCTTCCTCAAGCGATACCACCGGTTATACCAATGATTGGTAACTATTTACTCGTGTTATTTAAAGAAACACCGATACTAATGGCCATCGGGGTTGGGGAATTTCTACAAGAAGCACAATTAATTGGTGCGGACCATTTCAAATATCTCGAACCTATTACAATTGTTGGTATCCTGTTCTTGCTTTTAAGTTATCCATCAGCACTTTTAATAAACAGACTTGAGCAACGTTCAAAACTAGCTTTTGGGGAAAGAAAAAAATGAAAGGGTGTTTGATACATGGGTTTATTAGAAAGTGATCTTACAATAATGGAAGATTCATTTATAGAAACTGCAGAAACCTTAGTACGATATGAAAATGTCACAAAGAGGTTTGGTGAAACAGAAGTATTAAAAGGGGTAGATTTAGAGATTAAACGTGGTGAAAAAGTGGCTCTTATCGGTCCAAGTGGTTCGGGAAAAACAACCATTATTAGAATGCTCATGACCCTGGAAAAGCCGACCTCAGGCATGATAAAAATGGGTGATGAACCACTATGGCATAAAGAAATAGCTGGCGGTAAACTTGTCCCTGCGGATGAAAAGCATTTACGTAAAATGCGCAAGGATATTGGTATGGTTTTTCAACACTTCAATCTATTTCCTCACATGACGATTTTAAGAAATGTTACAGAGGCTCCGATTCACGTGTTGGGTCTTTCAAAGGAGGAAGCACAAAAAAGAGCGGTTGATATGCTTAACAAGGTCGGCCTCGGTGACAAATTGGATGCTTACCCCTCACAGCTATCTGGAGGACAAAAGCAGCGGGTTGCTATTGCTCGTGCGGTCGTCATGCATCCAAAGGTGATGTTATTTGATGAAGTAACATCTGCGCTCGATCCGGAATTAGTTGGAGAAGTTTTGGAGGTTATTAAGGACTTGGCTAAAGAGACTGATATGGCGATGATCCTTGTGACCCATGAAATGGACTTTGCCCGCGATGTTGCTGATCGTGTCGTATTTTTACATGATGGACTAATTGAAGAACAGGGTACTCCAAAGGAAATATTCGAAAATCCAAAGAGCGAAAGGCTTCAAAACTTTTTAAGCCGCTTTTTAAAAAATGGTTAACCTATAAGATAGATAGTGCCTATCCCTATTGCTTTAGAACTTGGCGAATGGGGTAGGCACTTTTTAATGCAACAAATAATATCATAGTTAAATAGAATAAGAAATTTTAAAAAATAGTTGTTTACCTTTACATTTTATGTTGCTCCTGAATTATATATAGGGAGGAGACCATTTTTCAATTTCTAACAAGGATTTTTCATCGGTGAATAGGCAAAAGGAATCCTGATTAGGAAGGAGTGAATAGTGTGGATACTGAATTTTTACAAAAATGTATTAAAAAAATAAAGGTTCAAAATATTGAGAATGCAGATGTTGAAGTCATCAATATGTCACCATTAAATATGATGGGGAAAGGGCGCCAAGGGGCGGTTTTTCAATTTACGGACGACATTTGTGTGAAGGTGTTCGGTAATGAGGAAGATTGTGAGCGGGAATATTATGCTTTATCACTTGGAAAGGAAAGTGATCTATTTCCGAAAGTCCATGCAAAAGGGCCGCTTTATATTGCCATGGATATTGTGAAAGGCGTCGATATTCGCGAGTACTTGCAATCTCAACCTTTGACGAAGGAGCTTTCCGCTAAATTGATTGAGATGCTAATCACGTTTAAAGAAATTGGCTTCGAGCGGATTGACCACCATAAGCGTCAAATTTATATTCAACCAGATGGTAATTTAAAAGTGATTGATGTTGCAAGAACGGTTTGGCGTGACCGAGTATACCCTTATCCTCGCAAATTATTAACATCATTAGGTGAAGAATATAAAACATTGTTTTTAGCCCATGTCGAAGAGCTTGCGCCAGAATTATATGAAGAATGGAAGCACTACATCCAGATGGAGGAAATATCCCGGGAAATATATCAAACTACCCTTAGCCAATACAAAGGCAAGGAATTGAAAAAACGTAGCCAAAAACTTCTTACAAAAAATATTGATTCAACCTATCTTTCCTCCCTTGAAGGTTTAGTTCACAAGGTTTTTAAAGAAGAATGGGTTAAAACAATGCTTGCTATCGGCTATGAACCGGATGAAGTGATGAATAAAATCGATGAATATTGGGATCGACGAGAGTTTGAATTCGAAAATGAACTAGAACCCAAATGGGCAAAAGAGCCAAGAAGGCAAGTTGATATTAGCAAACCCTATGGTAAGCCGTGGACCACTGATAAAGGGAAGCAGAAAGAAAAAGATCGTTACGATGAAAAGTATGATCGTGACGAGAAAGGCAAAAAAGATAAAAATAATAATCAACAACAAAGCAAATGGAATAAAGTCATGTTTAGTGAAAGAGGCCGCCGCAAACGACGTTATTAGATAGGGATAACCGACACAAATAGCATAATGAGGTGGCTACCCCAGAAATAAATGAGGAGAAACGCATATGAAAGTACTTATAATTTGGCGGCTGCTCACGGTTGGCGGGGTGAACGCTGGATGGCGAAATCGCTCGATCTATTTTAAAAAATATGGCATTGAAACAGAATTCTTATATACAACAGACCATGGCGGGTTGCACATTATGCAAGACGTAGCTCCCGTTTATTTAACAAAAGAAGACGAAAAAATTATTAAAATTATAAAAAAGAACAATTACGATGCTATTATAGTCGTCGACACAGGCGCTGCCTATAAATGGATTAAAAAAGCAAAGTATAAAGGTCCTGTCCTAGTAGAAGCTCGGACACCAGAGCTGATTAAGTTAATTCCCCACTTGAAAAATTTCAGAACTGTTAAACCGTTATCGATCATCGTCCCATCACAATATCAAAAGCGTTTAGTCTCCATACTAATCGACACAATCCCAATAGAAGTTATATATAACGGAGTGGATACATCCTTTTTTAGAGCAATACCGAAGGGGGTAATTGATTTTAACGCTACACCCATACTTCCAAATGATAAGAAAATTGTTGCCTATATTGGGCGCCTGGATAAACGAAAAAACTGGCCGATGTTACTAGAAATCGCTAAGAAGATAAAAAGTGAGCGAGATGATATCGAAATTTGGGTCATTGGCGGTGCTCAAAGTATTCAGCGTGAGGAATTTGCCGCGAAACGGGAGGAGGAACAGTTGACCGATATTGTGAAGTGGTTCCCGGTTATTCCGTATCAGCAAATGCCTCATATCTATGCCAAAATCCGCGAATCAGGCGGGTGTACCTTAGCAACAACAAGGTCGGAGTCATTCGGCAACACGTTTATTGAATCGATGATTTGCGGTGTTCCGGTCGTTGCATCAAAAATGATGCCTATTACAGAAATTGTGCGTGATGGAGAAACCGGGCTCCTCTACCATGGGCAAAATGTCGATGATGCAACGAATAAACTATATGAGATCTTGGACAATCCGATCCTTCATGAAAAAATGTCCAATGCTGCTATTACCCACGTGCAAGATCACTTCGCCATTGAAGTTGTTGCCCAGCAATATATTGAATTGTTAAAAAAGCTAGTCGATAAAGGTGAAGGTTCTGATGGTGAGGTGAACAAATCTTGATAGAGCCTGTACGATATCAGAAAAAACTAGAAGGGAAATCGAACGCACATTTAATTACATTTAGTGATGGAAATGATTATGTCGTAAAGTATTTCCAACCTGGTTTTGAAAAATCATTGTCGAATGAATGGGTCGCCTATGGCTTGGCTCGTTTTCTGGAACTTCCCATTCCTTACGCACGGATCGTGGATATCCCGGAAGAATTCTCATCTAGTGTCCCGGAGCTTGCCGGGTTTGAGAACTGCAAATATCAATTTGCTTCATTATATAAGCCCAATTGTCTAGATGGGCATCAGGTTTTAGACGTAACAAATCTGACGAATGACTCGGTGCAATTAGCCGGTATTATTTTATTTGATCATTGGATTTGCAACAATGATCGAACACGTAAAAATATTCTTTTATACGAAGACGATCCAAATTCACATCGGTTATGGATCATTGATCATGCAGAGGTGTTTGGAACCTATAATTGGGCTTTACCTGACTTGGAAAACCTGTCTACTAATCTTCTGAAAAGCGCCACACATCAAATCATGACGCTTTTTATTGAGGAAGAAGATAGCTTCGCGCAGCAGTTAGAAAGCATCCAAACCATTCCTGTTTTACTAATGGAAGAAATTGTCGACTTAATTCCGGATGAATGGAATGTTTCAAAAGAAGAAAAAAAGGCGATGGTCAGCACTTTAATTAGAAGAAGGAAGAAAGTCTTACCTGATTTAATGGAGAAGTTTATCAAAAAAATCTATCACCCATTAAAAAGCTATGATTAACTCCTACCTGTACCTGGGTGGGAGTTTCTTAATCTGTCTAGCTCCAGCGCCTATCGCCTAGCAAACTTCAGGTCTCCTCCCTACGATAA
>JAENZK010000245.1 GCA_016841285.1 Guptibacillus hwajinpoensis
TGTTATCGCAATTTTAGGTGGAATTGAATCATTACTTTCAGCAGTCGTTGCGGATGGCATGACGAATAGCAAGCATAATAGTAATCGAGAATTAATCGGGCAGGGTATTGCCAATATCATTACACCATTATTTGGGGGAATCCCGGCAACAGGAGCAATTGCAAGGACGGCAACTAATATTAAAACAGGTGCGGTTTCTCCTTTGTCAGGTGTTATTCATGGTGTATTTGTGCTATTCACATTACTCGTGTTTGCTCCATATGCGTCCCATATTCCATTAGCAAGTATGGCACCAGTGTTAATGATCGTTGCCTGGAATATGAGTGAACGCAAAGAATATTCACATGTATTAAAAATGAAATCAGGGGACTCACTCATTTTGTTAGTAACTTTCCTTGTCACAGTATTTGCAAATATAACAACAGCGGTTGAGGTCGGACTTATTTTAGCCGTTGTCTTATTTGTAAAGCGTATGAGTGAAATGCCAATTGTTTCGAAGGTGTTGCCGGATCATACACAGAAGAACCAGACCGTGCAGCCTCATGTTGTGAGCGATACACATGACTGTCCTCAAGTTAGCATCTATACGATTGAAGGTCCGCTGTTCTTCGGAGTAGCACAGCTTTTTGAACAACGAATTACAGAAACGATTAATTACAGGCCAAAGGTCTTAATTTTACGAATGGGAAAAGTTCCTTTTATGGATACAACGGGGGAGACAAACCTTCGAAGCATTATCCGTCATTTTAAGAAGCAAGGTGGGACCGTTCTAATTTCTGGGGCTGTTTTACCATTATTAGATACATTAAAAAAGGCCGGATTATACGATGAAATTGGTGAAAGACACTTTTTCAACCATACTGGGGAAGCTATTAATTTTGCCATGAATGAAATTGAGACAAATAAATGTTTAGGCTGCAAGCATTTTGCTTTTCGCGAATGTGAGCAATTATCAGGTACTGGGAGCCTTGAAAATGGAATAGGATTTAACGGTCAAAAAGGAATCGTGTAATAAAAAAACTAGGTCTTCAGATTGAAGGCCTAGTTTTCTTCACTTACTATATAGTTTGTGCGGTGATCTACCATAAAAGAGCGGAAAATACCGGTAATACCAATTATCGCTGTTATGAATAAATAGGATTTACCTAAGAGAAGTTGCTGACCAATAAGATAGTTATTACAAAGTCGTACAGGCGATTTTAAATATAACCATCCCATTACAACAAACATTGAAATTAGATTAGCCCAGATAAAGTATTTAGCGACGGGATTTAGTTTTTTCCAGCTTATACTAATGGGTACACCCGCTAATAATGGCAATGTGCTGTATTTTGCAATCGCAAAAATTTCTTCATTTATAGATGCATCAATTGATCTTGGCAGCATCCAAAATGCAATCGTGAATATGGCAAGAAGCATACCTGGAATTCCGTTGTTATTGAATGTTCCTTTATCAATTGGAATTTTCGTGTTGATCGCTTTCCCGATGAAAAATCCAGCTAAGATAAGTAGGGGAAGCTGAACAATCATTTGGCCAACCATATAAGATTCCATTACATGTTTAACTGGAGGCAATGCTAATAGAAGGAACAAACTAATTCCCATAATAGTATATCTTATTAACATTTGTTCTCTCCTCCTTATTTAGTAATCCTATTTATTTTTAATAATGGAGTTTACTTTGTTGATTACTTTTTCAGGATATTGATAATCAAAAATTTCAGTAAGATTTCCTTTTTCGTTTATCATATAAATGGCCGAATTATGTTCAAATCCGCCAGTTTCGTTGGGAATGACGATTACACCGATTGAATCTAAAAATACTTGTTGGGCGTCATAATCAGTAAATCGCACCATTTTCCAAGTGACACCATCTACATCAAAATGTTTTCCGTATTCCTTTAACCTTTCAGGAGTGTCACGCTGTTGGTCAAAACTAAAACTTAAAAAAACAACATCTTTTCCTAAATATTCTTTAGGTAGACCGTCATATACTTCTTTAAATTTCATTTCTAAAATAGGGCAGACATCACCGCAGCTCGTATACATAAACGTTGCTAGGACGATTTTACCTTTATAATCATAAAGTTGAAGTTTCTTGCCGTCACCATCTTCCAAGCTTACATTTGGAAGTAGGGGAGCGGTTTCCATAATATTAATTTGACGGGCTTTCTCCGCTGTAAAAGCGTGAAGCCCGTCAGTTCCTTCCCATAGCACTAATAATCCGATTATAAGAACGATGAGAGTAGAAACTAGGTTACGCATATAATTTTTCCTTTGTTTCTTTTTCATCTGTTTGTGTACCAATTTGTTTTGCTGAAGCTGCAAAACGGATGATAAATACGGATGTTGCAAAAATTATACCAAAAGCAGCGACAGCCCCTAATTGGTCAGCAGGTACCCATTCAGGAAAATGCTGTGACCAGCGTCTTGGTGCACTCAGCTTTCCACTATAAAGGAAAGAGAATGTTAATCCAGCAAAGAATAATAAATATACCCAGAAGCTAAATTTATCAATATAGGAAGACATTTTAAGACCTTCGACTTTAAGAAGGTAATACATAAAACCAAAGATCATCGCGACTGCTCCGATACCCATGTACATATGGAAATGCCCAGGTACCCATTTTGTATTATGCATCACATGGTTGACTGCAATCGTTGCATCGATAATAGCAGGAACTACACCCATTACCCAACCAAACATGGACATGAAGAATAATGTTGACGGCATATCCCATTTGATACCAGATCTAAAGACGATTTGTAATGCCCCAAAAGCCGTAACAACAAGGACTGGAAGGCCATTTGCATAAGAAAGTACCTGTCCTAAAATGATCATCCATTTTGGTAATGCAAAGTCCATTAATAAATGGTGAGGATAAATAATCATTGTAAATAATGTAGATGCATTCCATGCAATTAAGAAGGTACCATAGGTTTTCCATGGTCTTCCAGTATACTTAGGGAAAACTTCATAAACTGCGATACAACCCATGTAAATGATAGAATTCGCAAAAATATGTCCAAATGCATAAATAAGGTTTTTAGCTAAAAGCGGATCCATTGTAAAGCTAGGATTAAATAAATTAATAATACTCATAATTAGTACGGCTGCACCAGAAATTAAAGCCGCTGTATTAACAATGGTAACCATTGTAGCGGCCACAATTGCGGGTGGAAGTTCTTCTTTCATTGATTTACCGAAAATAATCGGCCATCCTAATGCATTACCAAGATTTCCGTATTTTTTAATAATAGCTCTACCTGAATCAAGGTAAAATAAAAGGAAACCAGTACCTAGAACAGTCATACCTCCAAGGTAGAAAACTGCACCGGCAACACCCCACATTCCACCGGAAATAGCTGGAAGTGGATAAAGGAATGTCCATGCTGCGGCAAAATCAAAAACAAAAATACCGATAAGTACCATTACAACGCCAATAATAGACATTACTATGTTTGTTACAAAAATTGTTTTACTTAATTTAATATATTGACTTGTAAAATAGTACATGATGGCTACTCCAGCAAGAGCTCCAGCACCAATCATACCTGTTCCATGGAGAGTCATAATTTTATAGAAAAAACCATCAGATATTGTAATTAATTTCCCTTGATTTAAAAGCATAATTAATCCGATAATCATCATCAGTAAAATTAGAACGGTACCCAAAAGGAGTGGGAAAATTACACTTTTTCTTGTTGAACTATTTACTGTATCAGTAATAGGTCTCATTTGACGTTACCCCCTTTAAATAATCATTATTCTGTAACTGTAATTGTTGCTTGCATGACATGATGGGCAATCCCACAGTACTCCAAGCATAAAACTTTATACGTACCTGGTTTTTTAAATGTCACATAAACTGGATTTGTATATCCTGGCATTGCTTGAGTTTGGGCAACAATTTGCATGTTTTCATCGTAAATTCCGAAACCATGGTTAACATCCTTGCTTGTTACCTTAAACATAATTGGTTGACCAACTTTAAATTCGTTTTGTGATAATTGGAAAGCGAATTGCATGGCTGTTGCATCGACTTCAATTTGATTTTCTTGTGCTTTTGCTCTGTCAAACGGAAGGTCTTGAAGGGTAATCGTCGTTGCAATACCGAGCACTACCAAAAGCCCGATAAAATAAAATTTTTGAATGATATGCCCTTTATGTTTGACAGAAGCATATTCTTCTTTTTGTTTTGCATTGATTAGTACGTAGACAAATACACCGATAATTCCAGAAATGAAAATAATGGTTGTAAACCAAGCTGCTTGTTGATACATTCCAATACCCCCTTAATAAAACTTTTTGATTCATCATTTTGGTTTTTAGGTTTCTTGCAATAAGTTCTAGAAGTGCACCCCCTAATGTTGCTCTCGAGATAACCATATAAAATTAAAAAATCTTCATCTGTAACAAACTTCACACTTTGCTCACAATTTTTACAGTAATTAACATTTTAATACAAAGTGAATTAAATACTATTGGTATAGTGTTAATGAAAAGAAAAAACCGTCTGTTCAGGGGAACAGACGGTTTAATTTCTATTTTTATTCTTCAATTAATATAGTTGGATCCATTGAATTTTCTGCCCAAAACTGAATTGCTTTAATAATAGGCTCCATATCTCTACCACGTTCAGTTAACTCATATTCGATGCGTACTGGAATTTCAGGATAGACATTTCTCGTAACAACACCCCATTTTTCTAATTCCTTTAGCCTTTCAGAAAGAAGTTTTCCGCTAATTGGCAAACTTGATTCCATCTCACCAAACCGTTGGGGTCCGACTAGTAATTGAGAAATAATAAGTCCCATCCACCGCTTTCCTAATAATTGCATAGCCGCTTCAAATTTAGGGCAGAGCTCATAATTACTCATAAAAATTCACCTCTAACCTTATTATAAACAAAAAGTAACGCTGTTACCATGTTTCAATAAATAATATAGTTACAAAACGAAACTATAAACTTCAAATTATTAAAATTTGTATAAAATAAATATAATTACACCTAAGCAGAAGCAAGTAATGAAGAAAGATTTACATCGGTCAATCCAGATTTCTTTTACTTTTTTACGTTCGTGGATTCTATGGTTACGAATAGTATTTCTACGGCTTTCCATCCTTCGAAAACTCCCTTCTCGATAATTAGGCATGTTTTGAAATCTCTGTTATACTTATTTTAACATCGAAAAACTATATTTCTTCATTGCTTTACGAATATTTTTTGAATAATAAAGAGGGTGTCCAATGGGATTTATACATTCACAACCATATGTTAAAGTAATTCGCAAGATTGATAATAATCAACAGCTGTATATCCAGTCATTATCCTATATCTATCTATATGAAGATCGAATTGAAACAGAAACGCACACTTTTTCACTAAAAAATGTTTTTGATATGTCCTTCAAATCCTTTTCTTCTAATAGTGGCTTTCTATATTTGCACACTCATCAAGGCGTATTCTCCTATAATGTGGAGTCCAATCCAAGTCAACTTATCCAGATATTCAAAAATATGAAGGTTTAAAAAATAAAATATGAAAATTTTGTAAACTATTTCATATTAGTCTATATTATTTGCACTTTATTCTGTAAAATATTTAAAGAAAATATAAATATCAAAAGTTAAAAAACTAAAAGACATAACACTTGGAGAAAAATAGAATGAAATTTTTCAATTTTGGAAGAATAGGTAGGAAACTGTTAATTACCACTAGTATTTCCGCCATATTTTTCATTGTTTATGTATTTATAAGCTATTGGGAAATCGATCAACAGTTTTCAACCAATGCACGATTGCAAATAGAAGTGGATGAACTTCAAGACACACTGCATACTTTATATGTATCATTATTACACCAAGAAAATGGACAAAGGGGATATAACCTAACAAAAGAGGACACTTTTTTGGAGTCTTTTGAAAAAGGTACAGAGGAGTACAATAAAGCTACAGATTTTCTTCTCAAAAAGCTCGAAACTCAGCCCCCACATATAAAAAAATCAATTCAAGATGTCATTGTAAAAGGACGTAACTGGCATAGGGATTATGGTACACCCCTAATTAGCATGACTAAAAACGGAGAACAGCCTACGGTGGACTTCTTTAAGCAATCGAAGTCAGCGTTTGATGACTTCCACCAATCGTTTTATGAAGCAGAAACCTTGACCGCAACATTAAGGGATACATACCGAAATATTTATAAGGACAAAATTTCCGATGCAAGAAACACATTATTTTTTATTTCTATTATACTTATTATTCTCAATGTATTCATCATTCAAAGACAAACAAAATCGATTATTCAACCTGTTCTCTTATTAAATAATAGTGTAAAGGCGTATACCAAAAAGGATTTTACTGTCGGTATACCACATTATAAAAAGAAAGATGAACTAGCAGAACTAATACAAAATATTGATACGATGAGAATTGAACTTAATGAAAAATTCTTGTCAATGGAATCTTTAGTGGACTTAGATGGACATACCGGTATTTATAATCGTCGATATTTTGATCAAGCACTTGAATTAGAATGGACCAATGTAAAATATTATTCCAAAGTAATTTCACTCATTTTATTTGATATTGATTTTTTTAAAAACTACAATGATACTTTTGGCCATTTAGAGGGTGATCAGTGCTTGAAAAGTATATCTAGGCAATTGTGCGAGCTATTTGGTAATACATCGGATATTGTAGCGAGGTTTGGGGGAGAAGAGTTTGCTATTATACTACCTGATCAAAGTGAGGAAGTAGCTTTAAAAAAGGCTGAAACCTTAAGAAAAGCGATTTTGGATCTAAAGATCTTACATCCAACATCAGAAGTTAATAAATTTGTTACCATAAGCGTTGGAGTTGTTACTATGACCCCGTCCAAGGGAAACAGAAGACCAACTCATTTAATCTCATTGGCGGATCAAGCCTTGTACCAATCAAAGGCAAAAGGACGAAATCAAGTTACCCAATATAGTGATATCCCATTGCAGCAAATTGTCCAATCATAACCACCCTTCCAAAGGGTGGTTTGCTCCACGGCTATAAGCCGTTTACT
>JAENZK010000246.1 GCA_016841285.1 Guptibacillus hwajinpoensis
AAATAAAAGGTCGTCACATTTATTTTTAAATTGTTTTACAGATTAAGAAGCCATTTGCCTGCAAACTTCTGCACATATACGGCAAGATTCTGCACATTTTCTACAATGCTCAGCATGTCCATGTTGTTCACAAATTTTCCCGCAAGCATCACATATTTCAGCACAGAATTGGCAAATTTGTTTTGCTAAAGGACTGTCGGATTGCATAGCTTGTGCTGCTAAAGCACAAATATCAGCACACTCTCGGTTATAACGAATACATTCTGCCATCATTTTTACATCATCTTCTTTTAAACAGGCATCATAACAACCGTTACAAGCCTCCATACATTCAAGACATGCCTTGATACATTCTTCATAGGTCATTTGCATTTCTTTATCCTCCTTGCTCTTAATACCGTATTATCATCTCCTTGAAAAGTAAAAATATGAATAAGTATTTTTATTTATTTACAAATAGCCTTTTATCTGCAAAGTTTCTTGATATTTACGAGTTATAATTAAACCGAAGAATAATAGGAGGTCGATTTAAATGGTAAAAAGAAAATTAATTGCAGGCATGATTACAGTAGGTCTTGCATTTGGAGCTGTTGGTACTATCGCATTTGCAAACGAACTTCCATCTAAAGAATCTATGCAGGAATTGTTTAAAGACGGAATCCCTTCTTTTAAGGAGATGCTACCTTTTATGAAAGAAATGCATCCAAATTGGAGTGACGACCAATTAGAAGATATGTATAAATCTTGCCATGGTAATGGCGGACCGATGGGAAACCCTAATGCAACTCCGCAAGATACTAGTATGATGAATCTTTAATTATAAAAAATGAAAGGCCCTTTGGCCTTTCATTTTTGTTATATATGAGAACTACCCTTGTACACTATAGTAAATGACTAATGATACTACTATTAACCCAATTACAGATAAAGCAATTTTAATATATTCATTTCTTGGTAAGGGTTCACTATTATTAATTAGACCACTCTCTCTTCTTTTTTTCATTAAGTATACTGCGATAAAAATTCCTATTAAACTCATCATATGGCTTACGCTTAAAGGACCAACTACTTGGGGATTGATTCGTACAAATTCAACAATCCCTCTTATTACCATGAAACCAATTAAATAATGAAGGAAAACTTGACCATGATAAGACGGTTTCTTTAATCTCAGCCACAGGTAACCAAATAAAATATAATCTAATAAAAATTCATATGCTTGAGCTGGATGTAATAGTTGTCCATTTTTTTCAATTCCCCATGGTAAGTCATTTAAAACGGGGCCACCAAACACATCACAACCAATTCTACTAATTCCTTGAGCTAATATTAAAGAAGGAGCTATTAAATCAAGTGTTTTCCATATTGGCATCTTATGGCGTTTCATAAACCATAGTCCAAAAAGTAATCCTCCTAGAATGCCACCATGAATTGAGAGCCCACCCTCAGTTATATGAAAAACTTTTGCCGGATTAGCAAGATAGTATGCTGGATCATAAATAACAATGTAAACAATCCGTGCACCTAAAATTCCAGCAATAATTGAATACATTATCCCATCCGTTAGTTGACTATAATTAAGTCCTCTTCGTTTAGCCTCTTTTATAGCCAAAAGAAGACCAACTATTGCCCCAATCCCTATCATTAAGCCAAAAAAGTATAGAGTGAAGGGGCCAAAACTAAATAGTGGTTTCATATCGTTCCCCATTTCTTTATCCTAGTAGATAGATAGTGCCTAAGATACTACGTTTTTACTTTTTTCAGATTTTATAGCTTCAAGTTCTTCTTTTAATTGCATATTCTGTTCTGTTAACAAATCAACTTTACCCAATAACTCATTCATTTTATAATGGTCCATTGAACTTAAATTGTCTTGATTAACGGCATGTGACCCGTGACTATGATTATGATTTTGATGCTTGCCTCCGTGACCATGACCTCTCATACAAAAAATCATCATTAAAGGACATAACAATAATAACAGCCATTCCATAACTATCACCTCTTAAACTAGTTTTTATTATTGTATAGAATATACTTGCAGATTTTATGGAGATTAGAGAAGGAGCAACCTCTAATATAAGAAGTTGCTCCTTTTTAATGGTGGTTTATATTTTCAATTAGTGGTGGCTGCTCTATAAAAACCGGTCCTAATTGATTAAATCCATAGAAGAAAATAATAAGAACAGTTAGTAAAACGATTGGGTTTTGAAATAATTGTGCCACCCTCTTTTCTTTTAAACGATTGATCTCTTCAATCATCAAATAGGTTAAGGTCAGCAGAATGCCTATTGAAAATACAAATATAATTTTTATAGTTGAATCCTGATATTGGGTATTTATCATCTCACCTAACATCGCACCCATCATACCGCCCATGGCCCCTGATAACATTCCATCAATAATTGCCATTATACTTATGGGTAATCCACCTACAAATCCGATTATTAAACCGATTCCCATACTTATAAAAGTCGAGTAAAAAAGATTTCCTTGAAAGTGTATGCCGAGAATAATTCCAACCATTAAACCGATAGTCATACCAAGTGTCATCGCTATCATCATACCTGTCATACATGCAATTTTGCTTTGATTAGAAAATGTTAATACTAACACTATGCAAATAAGAGACACTAATATTGCAATGATCAATGTTAATGCAGCACTCATTAGATAATCCTCCTTACCTTTATAGAAAATTATATGGATAACTTTTTGGGTGTAGACTTAAAAAAATCTTACTTTTAATATACATATTTTTCTATCTCCATAATTTCTTGATAAATACCTGTTAATAATTGAATTAATAAGAGAGAAGGAGGGTTTGTAAATGGGGGAAATCAATAGACGTGAATTTCTGAAAAATGCGTCAAAAAGTACACTTGGATTAGTCACACTTTCAATTCTTCCATTAGGTTTAGCTGCTTGTAACGACAAAGAACAAAAGATGGATACTAGTGCCATGGCAAACTTAGGACCTTTAAGCGAAATAGAAAAAGGACCTTTCCCCAAAAAAGTTGAATATGTTGCCTCAATTAAAGATGCGTGGGTTACCACGGAACAAAAAGGGTTTGTCTATGTGGCAAAAGATGAGGAAAAACAGGAATTATTGTTTATGTCCCCTATCTGCACTCATTTAGGCTGTTCAGCTGGCTATGCTGACGAACAACAAAAGACGGAAGGAATGACTTTTTACTGCCCTTGTCACGGCGGACAATACGATGAATTAGGAAATAATATTGGAGGACCACCGCCAAGACCGCTAGATATTTTTCAGCCCATTATACAGGAGGGAGATGTATATATAGCCGTGTTGAGTCCGGTTGAAAGGTCGAGGAAATCATAATCTTCAATATAGAAGGATAAAAAAAATCAAAAAGCTTGGCTTTTTGATTTTTTTACCCTTTGTTCACGATGTTTTTTAAGCTATCCAATAATTGAATAACGGATAAAGCTTTATGATGATCCATAAGATAATAATGCTCCAAAACAAAATTATAAGAGAACCAACAACCCAATTTTTGGGCTTACTGTTTTTCATCATTTCTTCTGCCCTAGATTCACACTCTAAAATTACTTCTTTTGGTATCATTTTTAAGGCAATCGTGATTCCTAATGGAACTATAATAAGATCGTCTAAATAACCAAGTATCGGTATGAAATCCGGAATCAAATCAATAGGGCTAAAAGCATAAGCTACAACACAAGCTGTAAATAATTTTGCATACCATGGTACTCTCGAATCTTTATAAGATAAATATAATACATATATTTGACGTTTTACTTTTTTGGCCCAACGCTTTATTTTATCTATCATTTTTACACCTAGACTTACCCAAACATATTAAATATCTTTAATATCCAAACTAATATACTACTCATAACAATCCCTGCCACAAAAGACAAGTTCGCTTTCATCCAACTATTTGTCTCACGTTTTATTGAATAAGCATATATTATAGAAATAATGGTCCCAAACACAATTCCACCTAACATATTTGTTGGTAGAAACCAATCATACCATTGCATTATTATCCCCCTCTTTAAACCTTTTACGAAATTTCTGCAAAAGAAAGCTTCCAAGATGCGGAAGCAACTTATTTCTATTTATTTTCTCCTAATCCACTTGAAAGCACAACTACAAAAATCAGCACCCGGTAAATCTTTTAACCCATTAAAGTTTATTTGATTTTCCTTTAGGGAAAAATAAATTTGCCTATTTACAAAATAAACCATTTAATGTATTTTATATTTAAAACATATGAATGTTTGTTCATATGTTTAAGTTTACACAGGAGGACTCCAGTTCATGAATAAAGACGAACACCTATTTCTAGATGAAGCTATCATTGACATTGTCTCAAGAAATTTTAAAGCACTTGGGGATCCAACAAGAATAAAACTGCTGTATTTCTTATCTCAAGAAGAGTGTTCTGTTGGTCATATCGCAGAAGTTCTTAATATGTCCCAATCAGCCATATCCCATCAACTATCATTTTTAAAAAATCTTAGATTAGTTAAATCACGACGCGACGGAAAATCCATTTTTTACACCTGTGATGACGAACATGTGATTGAGATACTAAAGATCATGATTAATCATTCAACCCATAACTAGGAGGAATAATAATGAGTCACCATCATCACCATGGACATGACCATGGTCATGGTCACAGCCATGATCATCACGGGCATCACCACCATCATGGTCCAACTAGAGAAGGAAATAAGAAAGGGTTAACCATTGCATTAGCTATCACAACCGGGATTATGCTTTTAGAGTTTTTCGGTGGGTTAATCACTAACAGCTTAGCCTTACTTTCAGATTCAGGTCATATGTTGAGCGATGCTAGTTCTTTAGCGCTTAGCTTAGCTGCAATGTGGTTTGCAGCAAGACCTGCCTCACCAAATAAGACCTTTGGTTTTTACAGATTTGAAATTTTAGCTGCTCTTTTTAATGGGGTATCACTCTTTTTAATTGCTGGATTTATAGTTTATGAGGCATACGGACGATTTTTTGAGCCTCCGACAGTGGCAAGCGGATCCATGATGCTAATTGCGTTAATTGGACTATTAGCAAATCTACTTAGCGCTTGGTCTTTAATGAAACAGGGCGATGTGAAAGATAATGTAAATTTACGAAGTGCCTATTTACATGTATTAGGGGATGCATTAGGTTCAGTAGGAGCCATTCTAGCAGGAATAGTAATGTACTTCTTCGACTGGTATGTGGCTGATCCAATTATTAGTGTTGTTGTAGCTCTCTTAATATTGAAAAGCGCTTGGGGAATTATCAAACATACCCTTCATATTCTCATGGAGGGAACTCCTATAACCATTGACCAACAAGAGGTCTATAAGGCATTAGAGGAAATTCCGGGAGTTATTAATATTCACGACCTGCATATATGGACGATTACATCAGGACTAGATTCATTAAGCTGTCATATTCTAATTGAAGATAATCAAGATAGTCAGGTTATTCTACAAGAAGCCATTACTAAAATTGAAAACATATTTAAAATAAAACATACGACAATACAGGTTGAAAAATCAGATTTACAACATGCAGAAACAGAGGTCTAATCTAAAGGCTTATTCGCAACTTTGGTTGAGAATAAGCCCTTTTTTGTTTTTATTCAAATACATACTTGAATATTAAGATGATAAGAAGTTATAATTTATTCAAATGATGATTTGAATAAATTAGGAGGGATAAATAGTATGGGCTCAAAGGATACTTGCGATATTTATTGTTATGACGAAGCAAAAGTTAAACGATTGCAAGATGAAATACAAAAGGAAGATCTAACTAGTGTTTCTCGGCTTTTTAAAGCACTTGCCGATGAGAATCGGACTAAAATTGCCTATGCCTTATGCCAAAATGAAGAGTTATGTGTATGTGACCTTGCGAATATCATTGGTTCAACGGTTGCAACAGCTTCTCATCATTTGCGCACTCTTCATAAGCAAGGGCTTGTTAAGTATCGAAAAGAAGGTAAGTTAGCCTTTTATTCGCTTGACGATGAACATGTCAAGCAGTTAATCGTAATTGCATTAGCACATACAAAAGAGGTGAAAATCAATGTCAGAACTAGCTAGTTTAAACGATCAAGAAGCAATAACTTATAGAGTGCAAGGCTTTTCCTGAGCAGGTTGTGCTAAAACATTCGAAGAGAATGTGAAACATCTGGATGGTGTTTTAGACGCGCAAGTAAATTTTGGTGCATCGAAGATTACGGTTTATGGAAATACAACAATTCAGGAACTCGAAAAGGCAGGTTCCTTTGAAAATTTAAAAATACGCGATGAGAAAGAACAAAGAATAGAACGTGAACCATTTTGGAAGCAAAAAGAAAACATGAAAGTGTATTATTCATTCTTTTTGCTTATTATTAGTTGGTACTTTGGAGAGCAATATGGAGAAGGAAGTTTAATATCAATAATAGGCTATGCAGCCTCCATTGTAATTGGTGGTTATACATTATTTAAGAAAGGCCTCAGAAACTTAAGCAGATTTACCTTTGATATGAGTACGCTTATGACCATTGCTATCATTGGTGCTGCACTAATTGGTGAATGGAGTGAAGGGGCAACCGTTGTTATTCTCTTTGCCATTAGTGAAGTATTAGAGCGCTTTTCAATGGATAAAGCCCGTCAGTCAATTGAATCATTAATGGATATTGCACCAAAGGAAGCTTTAATTCGACGGGGTAATCAAGAGTTAAACATTAATGTTGATGACATTCAAATTGGTGACACCATGGTCGTAAAACCTGGACAAAAGTTGGCAATGGATGGGATCGTAGTTAAGGGAACTTCGACTATAAACCAAGCGGCTATTACAGGTGAATCCGTACCCGTAACTAAGACTATTGATGATGAAGTGTTTGCTGGTACTTTAAACGAAGAAGGATTATTAGAAGTAAAAGTCACGAAATTAGTGGCAGATACAACATTGGCAAAGATCATTCATTTAGTAGAAGAAGCCCAAGCAGAACGTGCACCTTCTCAAGCATGTGT
>JAENZK010000247.1 GCA_016841285.1 Guptibacillus hwajinpoensis
GATATACAGTTCCTGAACCATCTACAATAACGTCACCTTCTAATTCAGTAGCTTGTTCAGCTTGATCTGCCGGTTGTTCACCTTCAGTTGGAGTTTCAGTTGATTGTTGCCCCCCACATGCTGCTGTGAAAATTACTAGAGCTAACATTACTAGCATAAATAGAAGATTTTTCATTTTTTTCATTTCTTAAATTCCCCCTGAGTTGTTTGTTATCTTTATTACAATTACTAATTTAATCCTTTGATATTAAGTGCATATAAATTAAGTGTTAATATTTTGTAAATTAATATTTTTTATATATAGTTAGGCTGGAATTCTTTTTCTTCTATTCAGTACTGTTCGAAAGCTTTGGACTAATCGTTCAAATATCTCATTCCATGACAATGTTTTGGCAAATTGCTCAGCCTCTTTTGAAAATAAGGTCCGAAGAGAAGAAGATTCTAGTAATAATGAAGCTCGACATACAAACTCTTCAATGTTTTTAGGCTCACATAGAAACCCATTAACACCGTTTTTAATTAAATGTTGCACTCCACCTGCATCAGCTCCAATCACTGGCAACCCCGATGACAGTGCCTCTAAAACAACATTCCCAAATGTTTCTGTAGGAGAAGGAAATAGGAAAACATCGCTAGATGCATAGACTTGAGCCAATGACTCGCCTTCTATAAATCCGGTCCAAGTTATATTGGTGTGGTGCTGTTCTGATAACACCTTTAATAATGGGCCGTCCCCAACTATAACTAAATGTGTATCTTTCTTAACGTGCTCTGGTAGTGAATAAAATGTTTCTAAAACAATGTGGATATCCTTTTCAGGAGCGATCCGGCCCACATAAAGGAGGATGTTTCTCTCATGAATATTAAACTTATCTTTAAAAAGTGTGTTTAAACGTTTCGCAGGAGAGAAAAGTTCGTGATTGATCCCTCTTCCCCATAGCTCGATATCATCATGAATATTGTGGTCGAGTAGTTTTTTCTTTGTACTTTGTGAAGGAACATATATTTTATCAAATGGTCGATGAAACCAGTTCATATATTTCCATATCCACTTCTCTAAAAAAGTTAAATGATAGTATTCTAGATAATCATCAAAATTCGTATGATAAGATGCGACCATTGGAATACCGTTTCTTTTTCCATAATGAACTCCAAATAGACCGAGATTAAACGGTGTAGCAATGTGTATCAGCGTTGGCTTAAATTCATCCAAGGTTAGTTTAATTTGCATAGGATTAGGTAGAGCTAAACGACATTCAGAATACAGCAAAAAAGGGACACTAGTAAATCGTTGTACTTGCGGTACAGGCGGGACCGATGTAGTACTTTCTGGAACAAATAAACGGTATTCAATTCCTTGTTTTTCAAGATAATCTGTGTATCGTTTTAACGTGCGAGCAACTCCATTGATTTCAGGTGCGTAGGTATCTGAAAAAATTGCAATGCGCATTTTCACACACTCCCATTCTACAGATTGAATTTTCCTAATATTCTTTATTCTAAAGAATAATTATGAACAGCATGTTGAAATCATTTTAAGATTTACTCAAGAAACTCAACATTACATTAAAATTAGATTAATATTTTCGATTTATAATTTTCTTAAACAAGGAGGGAGAAACAGTTTTAAAAAAATATACAGAACTATATAAACCTTTAAAATATTTCCAAAAATATACTCGTTTCAGGAACGTTTGTTTCTATTTATGGTATAATAATCTATATCATAATAATAGAGGTTGATAAAAATGAAAGTGACTCGCAAAGGTCTATTATTGATTGAAAATAAGGCCGATGAAAAAGAGTTATTTGATTTAATGGCGGTGTTTTCTTCTGCCATTCGTTATTCGTTTAACCGACTTCTAGATGGGAAAAAAGCGGATGAATTAATTAAACAGGTCAATGCGCAATTTAAATTAAATAAACGCTTTGCTGAAGATGCAGTGTTACAAGCACAGGCTATTATTATAAGCCAAAAGGAACTATTGCCATCACGTATCGAAGGTATTCAAGGTAAAATTAAAAAGACTAAAAAGAAAATGGATCTTTATATGTCAGGAAAACTAAAACCTAAAAAGGTTTCGTTAGAGGTTTGTCTGAAGGGATTAAATTCCAGATTAGAAAAACTAAAAGAAAAGGAAGAAGAACTGCTTAAACACCAAGAAAACAATTCAATCCCAACCGTCATTTTCGGTGGAAAACGTAACTTTTTTGACCGAATGGAAAACAAAATTACGAAAGAGAAATGGAAGGAAATTCGTTCTAATACCCTTTATTCTCGCGGAGATAAATCCAAAAAGGGAAATTTGAATACACGTATCGTTTGGAACGAAACAGATCATCAATTATATCTTGAAGTTGCGAATCCACTTGTAGCAAACGAAGGGAAACGTAGCCCGAGATTATATTTTAAATTGAATATACCAGATAAGTATTTCGAAGAGATAGTCAATGTTGTTATGCCAAATATAGTAGGGACTACTCCTAATGGAAAACTACTGGAAGAATACAATGTGTATTCGATTGAATTAAAACGTAAGAATAAAAAGGTGTACGTGCATATTACACATGATATTAATACAGCAGGTTCAATGTTGAAATGGAGCGAAGAGATAACTTCTGCTATTGTGCCAGGAATTGATGTGAACATTGATAAAATTGCTGTGTCAATTTTATCAAAACAAGGGAATTTACTTGAAAGTAAAACCTTCTACTGTCACGAAATGGAATATGTGAAAAGTAACCGCAGGACTAATATTGTAGGTGAATTGGCAAAAGAAATAATGGATTACCTTCTTTCTTGGAATGTCGGAGCTATCGTTTTAGAAGATATAAAAGTAAAACAGGACCATGATACAGATCGTCGATTTAATCGACTCATTCATTCTTTTGCTAAAACCAAAATGCAAAAAGCGTTAATTTCAAGAGGATTAAAGTTGGGATTTAAAATAAAGATGGTCAATCCAGCTTATACTTCTGTGATAGGTCGTTTTAAATACGGCAAAATGTACGGATTATCTGTACATGAAGCAGCTTCTTTCGTAATTGGAAGAAGAGGTCTTGATTTTGAAGAAAAGCTTCCAAAAGAAGTTTTAAAACAACTACAAAACGTTGTGAAACCGCATTTAGTTAAAACTCTCGGGACAATGGAAGTATCCGAGAGAAAAACCAAAACAGGTAAACAGCGAAGAAAATATATTGGGATGCTTTTAAATATCATTGACACCTTTAAGGAAAATCATATTTGGAGATTATGGAATGTTGTTCATAAAACATTAAGAATAGAGAACCATGTATTTAAATTAAAGGAGGTGTAAACCTCGGTTACTAAAGTAGACCTTGCGAAAGGCTGACCTGGAAGGAATGGTCTTTCGTAATTGCTGGCTCTAACAGAGCACCGCAGGTTGTTTTGCACAATAGGTGCATGACAGAGGTTAGACCCCTCTCCTGATGGTATGACGTGAGAATCGTCACAGAAGTCCCAGTTTCTTGGTTCGGGGGCGAAGGTACCGCTATAAAAAATGATAGTTTTTTATAGATTTTAGTAACCAGGGAGCACAATGAATCGTATTGTCACATGGATATCAATTAACGATACTCAAGTATTTAAATTTATTAATCATAGACTAAAGTGTAAGTTCTTCGATTTATTCTTGCCAAAACTAACTCATGTCGGTGGTGCTACATTTACGATATCATCTATGATGTTCATCATCATTTTTTCTGAACCAATAACACGATTAATAGCTGTAAAAGCCCTCCTGTCTCTAGGCTTAAGTCATGTATTCGTTCATATTATTAAAAAGATCTACTGCCGTGAACGCCCTTATATCAAACTAACGGATATTCGTTTGGGTACTCATCCGCTCAAGGATTATTCCTTTCCATCTGGACATACAACAGCTGTTTTCTCAATCGCCGTTGTATTTTCTTTACACTCGATCTTTTTAGCTTTACTCCTCTTACCACTTGCAGTATTAGTAGGCTTTTCAAGAATGTATCTTGGTTTACATTACCCAACCGACTGTATTGTTGGTGCAATGCTTGGAACGATCAGTTCGTTTATCCTCTTTTTCATTCCTTACCTCTGAATGGGGAAAAAGCCAAAGTTAAGGCATATAGCCGCTTTGGCTTTTTTCTCTATAAATCGAAGGGCGGCCCATTGAATGGTATTCTACGTCAGCTTGTTGGGCTTCAAGAAGGGAATAACAATTTCTTCCGTCGAAAATGATTGGCTTATTCTGTGGAGTCTTATAATCTTTTAAAGGAAATTGTTTAATTTCCTCCCATTCTGTGACGATCACGATTGCATCTGCATCTTTTATCGCCATTTCAATGTTGTAGGCATACAAAACCTCTTTAGGTAAGTGGGGTTTTGCCTTTTTGATACAAATCGGATCATAAGCAATAACTGTTGCACCTTTTTTCAATAATTCATTGATGATAACAAATGACGTCGCTTCTCTTACATCATCTGTATTAGGTTTAAAGCTTAAGCCAAGAACTGCGATATTTTTGTGGGTTAAGGTAGGAATACGTTTGTATAATTTTTCAAGTAGTAGATATGGTCGATTTTTATTTACATGAATAACAGACTTAAGCAGTTCAAAATCATGTTGGACATTTCCTGCTAATTGTACAAGTGCTTTCGTATCTTTTGGAAAGCAGGAGCCACCATAGCCTATGCCTGCGTTTAAAAAATACTTGCCAATTCGTTGATCAAGTCCCATTCCAACTGAGACAGCCTCAACATTAGCGCCCGTCTTTTCACACAAATTAGCAATCTCATTAATAAAACTAATTTTTGTAGCTAAAAAGGCATTAGACGCATACTTAATCATCTCAGCGCTACGTATGTCTGTCTTCAATATCGGTATTTCTAGAGGCTTATAAAGGGTTTCA
The DNA here is from genome assembly GCA_016841285.1 of Guptibacillus hwajinpoensis. Taxonomy (GTDB): domain Bacteria; phylum Bacillota; class Bacilli; order Bacillales; family Bacillaceae_J; genus Schinkia. The sequence goes on from JAENZK010000247.1 coordinate 4,903, forward strand.
ACTTTATCTGCTGCCCAATTGCTTTCGGATCCAATTACAATTCGATCACCATTAAACGTATCATGGAGCGCTTGGCCTTCTCTTAGAAACTCTGGGTTTGAGACAATGTCAAAATCAACGTCTGTATGCTTTTCAATAAGAGATTTTAGATATTCGTTCGTGCCAACAGGGACAGTGCTTTTTATAACAATAACAATGGGCTGCCTCATATTCCTAGCAATCTCAATAGTAGCAAGTTTAAGATAATTTAAGTTAGCCGTCCCATCAGAATTAGATGGCGTTCCGACTGCAATAAAAATTACTTCTGCATTTTCTATTGCGATAGTTGAATCTGTTGTAAAACTAATTTGGTTATTTTTCAATTGACGCTTGAGATATTCTTCTATTGCAGGTTCATAAATAGGTGACTTCCCTTTTTGTAAAAGCCCTATTTTTACTTTATCAACATCAAAGCAAATAACCTCATGTCCGATTTCAGCAAGTGCAACACCTGTTACTAAGCCAACATACCCTACTCCAACAACAGTTATCTTCATAATTCAAAAACCACCCACTTTCTCATGTTTGTTTTTGATATTTATTTAGAATCTCTCCGATGTATAAAAGCAGACCAGACTGAAGATCATTCCGTTCTATTGCAAAATCAAGAGTAGCTTTAATAAAGCCTATTTTATCTCCGATATCATAGCGGATTCCTTCAAACTGGTAAGCTAGTACAGGGTGTGATTGGTTTAATAAAGTAATAGCATCAGTTAATTGGATTTCACCTCCAACCCCGGGCTTTAAAGCATGTAGAATAGGAAAAATTTCCGGACGTAGAATATAACGCCCCATAATTGCATAATTGGAAGGCGCATGTAATAATTTAGGTTTTTCTATGAGACTTTCAAGCGGAATGACTCCTTTTTCAAATTCCATCCCTTTCGGAGCAACAATTCCATATTTAGAAATTTCCTCATCGTCCACTTTTTGCACACCAACAACTGATGTATCGTAGCGCTCATGAATCGAAATTAATTGTTTCAAACATGGTGTACCTTTAGAAAGAACAATATCATCTCCCAATAAGACAGCAAATGGTTCATGACCAACAAAAGCTTGACATGAAGATATAGCATTACCTAAACCTAGAGGTTCTTTTTGACGAATATAGTGGATATTTGCTAAATTGGATATCCTTTGAACCTCTTCTAATTGGGCCCATTTCTCTTTATCTGCAAGTGTTGATTCCAGTTCAAATGACTTATCAAAATGGTCCTCAATTGCCCTCTTCCCACGACCACTTACGATCATAATGTCCTCAATTCCTGAAGAAACAGCCTCCTCTACAATATATTGAATAGTCGGTTTATCAACAATTGGCAGCATTTCCTTCGGCTGTGCTTTTGTTGCTGGCAAAAATCGAGTTCCAAGCCCACCTGCTGGAATGATGGCTTTACGAATCTTCATATGGTCACCTCCTGGATATTTTGCAATATTCAATCAAATTGTATCAGGAGATTATTAGGCTACTATTAAGGCTAGGTAAAAAAAGGATATTTAGTTTAAAATATAGGATGAAATATGTTCAAAAACTTCGTGAGGGCGTTCTTCCGTAAGCAAATGACCTGTTTTTTTATATGTAATAAGTTTGGCATTAGGTAAATCGCTTTCTAATTGATGGCCAACATGGACAGGAACAACCTTATCTTCTTCCCCCCATAGCAATAACGTTGGTTTAGTAATAGTATTTAGTTCCTCACTATTTAAGTCCCCTTCACGATACCGAAGTAATCTCATCAAAGCAGTATAAAATCCGTTTTCTTGTAGCGGTTTTCCGTATTCTTCCACATAGGCATCAGTTATTAGCGAGTGATTATAGAAGACGTTTTGCAAATGTTCACGAACTTCCTTTTTATGAAACTTTCGTTTCACATAGTATTTAAAAAAAGGCAGGTAGGTACAGTAAATTAGTGCACTATTAGCTCGCTTTAAATAGCCAGAGCTTGATAATAGCACTAAATTCCTTACTTTTTCAGGGATCAGCTTTGCTGTCTATAATGCAATTTGTCCCCCCATTGAATGACCAACAATATTCACTTCTTTTAGTTTAAAATAATCGATGCAATTTCC
>JAENZK010000248.1 GCA_016841285.1 Guptibacillus hwajinpoensis
ATCGTCATTGGCAAAATGCTCAACGTTTTATTACAGAAGGCGAAGGAGCTTATACAATCGTTCAAGGTCAACGTATTTTCATGGAAGAGGGAAGCTTCCTTATCACACCAGGAGGACTATGGCATGGACATGAGCATGTAGGAGATAAACCGATGATTTGGATGGACGTTCTTGATATTCCAATGGCTTATTCAATTGGTGGAACCTTCTTCGATCATTATCCAGATTTATTAGAAAAACCATCAGTACCAGATAACTTTGGATCACAGCGCTATGCAGGTGGTGTTGTTCGTCCGATTTCTGATCGAAATGGTCATATTGCCCCAGTTGGATGTTACAAGTGGGAAGGAACAGCTGCCGCAATCGAAAGCTTAAGCCAGTATGAGCCAGATCCATATGATGGCTATGCTGTGGAATATTACAATCCTTCCAACGGTGATACGGCAAACCCAAATATTTTTACAGTAATGCAAAAGCTTCCTAAGGGCTTCCATTCAAAAGCACATCGTCATACACATGCAACAATCTATAACGTATATAAAGGTTCTGGTTATAGTGTAATCGATGGAGTTAGATTTGATTGGTCAGCAGGCGATTACTTTGTTATTCCAAACTGGGCAGTACATGAACATGTGGCAAACGAAGATACTTACTTGTTCGCATGCAGTGATCTACCTGTCATGGAGAAATTCAAATATGACCGTACGCAAGCATTAGAAGAAGGCAACGGCCATCAAGAAGTAACAGGAGAATTTAAACCGAAAATGGCTTAATAAACATAAAAGCAGTACGTTTTCCTATGTGAAAACTACTGCTTTTTTAACAATTGTATGTCCTATTTATCTGCGAAGTTTATTGGAAATGTAATTTTAAACGTAGTCAAATCTTTTATTGAGGTGCAACTAATTTTACCGTTGTGGCTCTCTATAATCTTTTTACAAACAAATAGTCCTATTCCAGTACCTAATTTCTTAGTACTATAAAATGGCTCAAAAATCAACTTTATTTCATCGGTACTTAAAGATGCCCCGTTGTTGGAAATACTAACTGAAATAGTATCAAGATCGGCTTCAGCTGTGATGTTAATTTTCCTTTTATTCTCTTTTTCCTCACTTAAAGCATCAATCGCATTGATTAATAGATTGAGAAAAACCTGTTTCAACTCATTTTTATCACCGATTACCTCTACATCTGTAATTATATTCGTGGTAACCTCGATATTATTATCAACAATACTAGGGTATAGGAAATGGACCACTTCTTCTAAAACATTGTTAAGTGAAATAGACTCAATCTTACTTTCGATGACTGTGTTCATCTTTGACGTGTGAAGGAACTGAGTAATTCTAAACTTTAGTTGCTCCAGTTCTTGGCTAATAATATCTAAATAAGGCATACTAGGATGGTTGTCTTTAAGAAGTTTGACAAACCCTATGACAGATGTAAGTGGATTTCGGAATTCATGGACAAAACTAGAAGACATTTGCCCAAGAATGGACAATCTATCTTTATGGCTTTGCGAAATAAATATGTTCTTTTCATTTAATTTTATATCTTTTATTTCAGTGTATTTTGATACAGCGTAGTAGCAGAATTTATCAAACTGTTTATTTATTAAATCAATGATTGATTGCAATTCTTCTACTAGAATTCTAGATAGGAAAACCTGTTTTACAATAATACTTCTTCCAAGATTAACATTATAAACAAAGTCCCCTATATTTATATTGGCATCAGCCCGTTCCTGTGCAATTTTATGAGCTAATAATTTAATAGTGTCATCAGAATAATCCTCTAAAACAGAATCAATGATTAATTGATACATTAAAATTCCGTTTTTTCTTATCTGTTCTTTATCATCTTTATCATTGTTTACTACTATCTGTTTTTCCCATGAATCTATAAATGTATTTTCATTGTTTTTGAGAAATTGACTTAATTGTTTGTATCCACTGTTTTTTTGGATGTTTGTTTCCATAATAATTTCCACTCTCCATTTATAATAAAAGGATTGAAATAAGCAATATTATGGAAAAAATATACCACAAAGATTTGGTTGGATATATAACATTTTAAATATAAATGATAATTTTTTACATATTTTATTTGAATTTTAAATGTAATTGGTGCCATCTGAAGTTTTGCTCTTAGCTTTACAAAAATACTTACCCACTCGTAATTTTCCTTCATAATATAACACTTGTCCTAATATACTAAAGTGAAGAAGCTATAGGGGGAGAAGTAGTAGTGGAAAAAGAAGAATACGAAGATCTGTTCATATTGGCTTATCTCCATTTAGCACTGATTCTAGTAATCTGTGTGATAGGGAAGTTTATTGGGAGTTATTTTTGAAGCATAAAATATACTTTATTTTCTTGATTTTAACTAACAGAGTCTTAACAATAACAACGCGCTTGTACAAAAGGAGACAAGCGCATTGTTACTATTTATAGAAGCGAGCGGAATCTGTTCCAGTCTAAAATAATAATCCGTTTTTCCTTTACTTCAATAAGATGGGTACTTTTTAACTTTGAAAAGGCTCTGCTAGTACTTTCTCTAGTAACTCCGATTAATAATGAGAGGTCATAGACTGAGATAGGTAGGTCAATGTATATTTTATCATTTAATCTTTTTCCAAATTTTTCTGCTAATTTTTCTATTGTGATAATTAGATTTGAATAAATATCCAGATAGGACTTCTCGAATAACCGAGTTGAAAACTCCTCAATCTGTTCGCTCATATTCTGAATGACTTTTTCAGTCAAAAGTGGACAAGCTTTTAATTCTGCTTCAAAAAAACTTGCGTTTATATATAATATTTCACCTTGTTGGATCATCGTGGCGGTATTTGTGTAGAGGTAATCACGTTTATTAAATAAACCTGATTCTGCAATGACATCTCCTCTTGTTTTAATACTAATAATTAATTCTCTTCCGTTTTTATCCAATTTAGTAAGCTTTACCAACCCTGAAAGAATGAAGAAAACTCCATGTCCTTCCTCGAATTCTGAAATGATGACCTCCCCACGGGAGTATTTCTTTTTAATTACTTTACTTTCTAGGCACTGGAAGCAATTTTCAAAGGGGGTTTGCGACAACGTTAATTCGTCCGAAACTAGCAATATTTCATTCATAAAATCACCTCGTAGTTTCTTTTAATGAACTGAAGCCGAACAAAGGTTGAAGGAAGAACATTGGAGTAAAATGTAATAATTGGAAATATTTCGAAAAATACTTATATATTAATAATATAACTTCTTCGTATACATTATCAAATCGTCTTTCTACCGAGTAAGATTAATAATCTCCATTTGGTGCTCATTTAATGCTATAGCGGACCAAAATACGGACATATCAATATCTATCAATAAATTATTGGAGTAATTATACAAATAAATAAAAAAGGTCATGAAATGTTCTTTTTTGGTTCTGATATGATTTGAATTTACCTTCGTATGAAGTTTATACTTATTTTAATAAACTAAACTAATTTGATGAAAAAGTATAAAAAGCTATATTATTATTTTTAATAGTTTACAAACCAATTAAAGGAGTGGGAGTTATGAGTAATCAAGCATCGCTTAATCACAGGCCTTTAAAAGATGTTAATAAGTTTGAGAAACTTGAAATCGTAGGCGAATTAGCAGCTGGCATTGTTCATGAAATTAGGAATCCGCTAACTTCAATTTCGGGGTTTGTGCAACTACTTGAGCAAGGAGTTCATAATAAAGAATATTTTAATCTCATTTATTCATCGTTTAATGATATTGAAGAGTATCTTAAAGCTCTATCAATCATTGCAAGTCCACAGCCTAATGAACAAAAACTTGTTAATATGAAACTATTAGTAGAAGACATAATTGAACAAACAAAGGAAGAGATCAATTCTAATCACGTTCGCTTTAATACCGAGTTTGACTCTGAATTTCCAAATATTCAATGCGATGAGACGCAAATGAAATTAGTCTTTAAACATTTGATCACGAATAGTATTGAAGCAACTTTAAACGAGGGGATTGTTTCAATTTTTGTTAGAAGAGAAGATCCAAATTTATTAATAAAAATAACCGATACTGGTGTTGGGATGAGCAAAGAACGTCTTGCTAGATTAGGTGAGCCTTTTTTCAATCTTAAAGAAAAGGGAACAGGGATAGGCCTAATGGTCTGTTATCGGATTATTTGGCAATATAACGGGTCGATTTTTATTGAGAGCGAAGAAAATAAAGGTACTACTATTGAGGTAAGAATACCTTATTTGGAATACATGTAATTTATCTAAAGAAACTTTTGTAAACTACTTTATTATTTTGAAAGGGGTGCATACATTGCCTCTTATTAAAACGGTACTTGCAGATGATAATCTAGATTCTTTAGAAATAATTGAAACAATATTAAAACGACACAAAGGATTCCAAATTGTAGCAACCTGTACTGATGGAGTAGAATTAATAAACCAAGTTAGAAATTATAGGCCAGATTTAGTCATTACAGATATTAAAATGCCGAAACTCAGTGGAATAGAAGTTATCAAGAAGTGCAGGAAATTTGATTCAAATGTTAATTTTATATTTGTAACCGGCTTTGACGATTTTGCCGTTGAAGCCTTTAACGTTGCTGCTATTGATTATATTGTTAAACCCTTTAATATGGACCGATTTTTTGCTGCTTTAGAAAAGGCGATAGAAAAAATCCAACATAAACGGCAAATAAAAGCAAAAAATTTCAGATCAAAATTAAAAATAAAAAACAATGGTTCCATTTATTACATTCCTTTGGAAGATATTTATTTTATTGAGAAGCAAGGGAAAAAGTGCTTGATCCATGGGAAGAATAAAATGTATGAAACGAATGAGGGTATTAAAGTCTTATATGAAAAATTAAATGACACCTTCTATTTGTCACATCGCTCATACATTATTAACCTTAAGAAAATATTGCATATATCCGCAAGTAATGAAACTTATTTAGCGCATTTTGAAGGCATTCCCGATCACGCCCATATATCAAAATTGAAGATTAAAGAAATTGAAACAATCATCCAATATATATAATTTCAAAGTAAGTATCCGTGACATACAAGTGGATACTTACTTTTTTGTTAACAACTAGGAACGAATTCCTATTTAAAAATAGGAACTACTATACTTGATCTAGGAACCTTGTGTTATACCAATTCCAAGAACCATTGACCATAATAGTACTTATAAATATTAAAAATTGGGAATACAGAAATTTTCACCGGTAATCTATTAAATCAAAAGGTAGGGTAAGATCGATGAAGCTTAAGAATTTCATATCCAGATTGAAGAAAACTGAATCTCAAGAGCAAGATCATCCATCAGATCCAATTACATGCTTAGACTGTGATTTATACCCTGCTTTATTTAGTCAGCATCCCGATGGTGTTATCTTTTTTAATACTGATGGCAAGGTCATAGACTGTAATGAAAAAGTCACGACAATTTTTGGGTATAGTCTAAAAGAGCTGCAACAAGATTTTTTTCGTTATGTCGACGAAGATTTTGTAAATATTGCTCTTCGTAATTTTAAAAAAGCTTTAAACGGAGAAACAAGGGAGTATACATCCGTAAGAATTAAAAAGGACGGAACAAGGTTTTATGTTCACAATGTTTTGTCACCCATTATTATTGGACAAAGTGTTCAAGGTATAGTTGGCATTTTTCGCGATCATAATGAATTTGCCACGATTAAGGATCATTTAAATAGAGCTCAGCAAATAGCATCGATTGGAAGCTGGGACTATTTCATAGAAACGGAAATGATATTTTGGTCTGATGAAGTCTATGCTCTTTTTGGGATAAAAAGGAAATCCTCGTTTGTGCCGACAGTTGGGAAGTTCATGAACATGGTGTATCCCGAAGACCGTGAACGTTATAAAAGAATATTAGACAAAGCTTTACTCGATGGAATGGGTTATGAAACTGAAATCCGTATCATTCAAATTGGCGGAGAAGTTCGCACATGTTATGTGAAATCTGAGAGTTTCGTTAATAAGCTGGGGAAGGTAACGAAATTAACAGGTGTTATGCAGGATATTACCGAAAAGAAGGAGATCGAGAACCTGATTCAACAACGGGAAACACAGATGCGCAACCTTGTTCAATCGATAGATGCTGCTGTTTGGTCCTATGACATCAAAAATAAAAAAATACTTTTCTGTTCAGATGCCGTATATAAAATTTTCGGTAGATCCTCAGAGGAATTTATTAAAAATGTTTCCTACTGGAAAAGCAGCATTCACCCAGAGGACGTAAAAACAGTCGATCAAGTTCAATACCTCCTAAACAAAGGTGAAAAGTTAAATCATGAATACCGAATTATCGATTCCTCTGGAAAAATAAGATGGGTTGAAGATCGAACAACCCCAACTTTGGATGAGGAAGGAAATCTAATTAGACTCGATGGTTTGATAATCGATATAACGGACAGAAAAAACTATGAAGATCAACTTGATCACATTGCCAATCATGACTTTTTGACGGGTTTGCCGAATCGAAGGAAATTTGAAAGTAAATTTGTTGAAGCTGTTGAAAAGGCCAAAAGAAATAATCAAATGTTGTCTCTTTTCATGATTGATTTAGATCGCTTTAAAAACGTGAATGATGCACTTGGACATGCTGTCGGAGATAAATTGTTAATTGAAGTTTCAAAAAAAATATCTGAGGCGTGCGGTAATGGCCCTTTCCTTGCCAGAATGGGTGGGGATGAATTTGCGGTTATTATTGAGGATATTACAGGAATGGATGTTAGTATCGGACTTTCACAAAGTATTATAAAGAAGTTTAAAGAACCATTTTTGATCGATGACTTTGAATTATATATTACAACAAGTATTGGCATTACATTTGCTCCATTTAATGGGGACGATGACCAAACTTTACTTAAGAATGCAGATATTGCCATGCGACGGGCTAAAGAAGCTGGAAGAAATGATTATTATG
>JAENZK010000249.1 GCA_016841285.1 Guptibacillus hwajinpoensis
GTATGATTCCTAAAAACAGAGGAGTGAAGAATAATTGGGAGTCAAGGGTGGTGTATGATTCCCGAAAGAAGGGTAGAATCGCGAAAATGGGAATCAAAGGCGTGGTATGATTCCCGAACCAAGGGTAGAACCGCAGAAGTGGGAAACAAAGTCGTCGTATGATTCCCAAACCAATGCTAGAACTGTGGAAGTGGGAATCAAAAGCGCTGTATGATTCCCGAACCAAGGGTAGAATCGCGAAAGTGGGAAACAAAGGCGTGGTATGATTCCCGAACCAAGGGTAGAATCGCGAAAATGGGAATCAAAGGCGTGGTATGATTCCCAAACCAAGGGTAGAACCGCAGAAGTGGGAAACAAAGGCGTCGTATGATTCCCGAACCAAGTGTAAGGCTGCAAAAAAGGGAATCAAAGCCCTTTATGATTCCCGAAAACCTGTGCGAATTCGCAAAAATTATAATAATGTAAATTCAAATCCCTTTTCCCTGATGCCATCAATAATTTGTGGCAAGGCAGATACTGTTTGTTTTAATTCATGCAATAGTATGATTGAGCCGTCTTGAACATGTTCGAGGACATTATTAATGATAATTTCAGGAGTACTTTTATTTTCCCAATCAAATGATGTTATTTCCCACATAACAGGGACCAAACCAAGTTCATAAAGAATTGACATCGTATCTTCAGTGTATTGTCCGAAAGGCGGGCGGAAATGACGAACCTTTGTCTTCGTAATCTCTTCTATTTTATCAATGCTGTACTTAATCTGTTTATATTGCTGGTCTTTAGTTAACTTAGCAAGATTTTTATGATTCGCGGCATGTGACCCAATTATATGCCCATCCTCCAACACCCTTTTCCATGGTCTTTCCTTAAAGAGAAAATTAGAATGCCAGAAAAACATAGCAGGAACATTTTTGTCTCTTAAAATATCTAAAATATTTAGGAGCTGCCGGCTGGGGCCGTCATCGAATGTTAATATCACTTGCTTTTCAGAAGTTCTTATTTGGTTATAGTTTTTTATCCATCGTTCATCTGTTAGACCGTACACGATCTGTCCACTTTCAACCACTCAAGGGCAATACATAAAAAATCCCTCCTATAGATTGTGTCTCACTGTTTCGTTAATTTAAGTATAACTGAACGGATAATAGTTATGAAACTCATGGTTTGTGAAATTCTTGACAATTGAGCCGCAGAACCCGGCCCTGTGGCCCAATGCCAAAAAGAGCAAGAGAACCCGACCCTGCGTCCCACCAAAAAAATTTCAAAAGTGTGATAAAGTTCTTTGACTAACCAATTCATGAATAGATAAATTGAGTAAGGGACTATATTAAAAGAATAATAGAAGTGGGGGCAAATAAACATGGCAATTCTTACAAATGAAATGAAGGAAATGGTTGCAAATTTTCAATGCTTTATTGGTACAGTAAGTAAAGATGGCGTTCAAAACATTGGGCCAAAACGTTCTACAAGAGTTTTAGATGACGAGACATTAATTTTTAATGAAGGCACTGGTGGCACTACATACCAAAATATTTTAGATGGCTCTAATGTCGTTATTGCTGTTGTAAATAGAGATTTACCAGATGGGTTCCGTTTCATTGGCAAGCCTGAGGTTCAAACTAGTGGTGAAATTTATGACAAGGCTGCTGCTCTATCTGAAAAAAATGGGATGCGTCCTCCAAAAGCTGTAGTATTAATACATATCGAAGAAATCCATAGCTTAAAGCCAGGACCTATGGCTGGTAAAAAAATTAGCTAACAAGTAGCGAATAGAAAATCACCTTTCGGAATTGAAAGGTGATTTTTGTTTTTTCCTAAATCCCTTTTATACTAAAATAGATGGAAAGGGGTGGTAATAATGAAGATTGTCATTGCACCAGATTCATTTAAAGGGTCGATCTCAGCAAAGGATATTTGTACATCAGTTAAAAGAGGTATCTTAAGAGTGTTTCCCAATGCCGATGTGATTGAGATTCCATTAGCTGATGGCGGCGAAGGAACAATGGAGAATATGGTCTATGCTACCAACGGATCCAAAAGAAAAGTTGAGGTTACGGGACCATTAGGTCATAAAGTCAGCGCTGAATACGGAGTTTTGGGCGACAACGAAACGGTGGTTATTGAAATGGCCCAAGCCTCAGGATTAACCCTTTTGCAGGAACATGAGAGAAATCCTTTGGTCACAACAAGCTTTGGAACAGGTGAACTGATTAAAGCTGCCTTAGATGAGGGCTATCGTAAAATGATCATCGGGATTGGCGGAAGTGCAACAAATGATGGTGGGATGGGGATGTTAAAGGCATTAGGTGTAAAATTTCATAAAAAAGATGGATCCCAACTGTCTGAAGGAGGGGCGTCTTTAAAAGACTTAGATCGAATCGATGCTGCCTACCTAGACCCAAGAGTTAAAGAATCTACCATAATGATTGCAAGTGATGTGACAAACCCTTTATGCGGTTCGAATGGGGCAAGTGCGATTTTTGGTCCACAGAAGGGTGCCACTCCTGAAATGGTAAAAGCACTAGATGAAGGATTAGATAATTTTTCAAAAATAGTACATACGCAGAAAAGTGTCGATATGCGTGAATTAATCGGTGGCGGAGCTGCAGGAGGTTTGGGAGCGACACTAATTACCTTTTTAGAAGCGGAATTACATTCTGGAGTCCAAGTAATTATGGAAAAGCTCCGGTTTGAAGACCAAATAAAGGATGCAGATTTAATCATTACTGGTGAAGGTCGTCTTGACTCTCAAACGCTATCAGGAAAATTAATCAATGGAGTTAGTAAAATGGCTGGAAAGCACGAAATTCCTATTATTGCATTGTGCGGAGGCTTGGATATAGAAATTTCTCAGCTAGTTCAAGAACTAGGATTATTGTCTGCTTTTTCAATTGCACCTGGCCCATGTACGTTAGAGGAAGCAATGGTACAAGCGGCTGACTGGATATCAGAACGTGTTGAAGCAATAATGCGAATCATTAAATTTTAATGGTCAAATAAATGATAAAGAAGGTGGAAAAGTATGAAGCCAAAAGTATTCATTACTAGAAAAATTCCCCAGGAAATTGTCGAAAAAATAGAAGCGGTTTGCTCAGTTGAAATGTGGGAGCAGGAAGAAATACCGATTCCACGGGAAATTCTATTAACTAAAATACAAGATATCGATGGTTTGTTCTGTCTTTTGACAGAAACGATTGATGAAGAGTTATTAAGCAATGCCAAAAATCTTAAGGTAGTCAGCAATATGGCGGTGGGCTATAACAATATCGATATTGAGGCTGCGAAACAAAGAGGGGTTATCATAACAAATACACCTGGTGTATTAACAGAGACAACGGCTGATTTAACATTTGCTCTGTTAATGGCCACATCAAGAAGGTTATTTGAAGCCTCGAGTTATTTGCGGAATGGAGAATGGAGAACGTGGTCACCAATGCAGCTCACTGGTCAAGATATCTTCGAGGCCACAATCGGAATTGTTGGAATGGGGAGAATTGGAGAAGCGGTTGCTAGACGAGCGAAGGGCTTTGATATGAAAGTTCTATATCACAACCGAAATCAAAAACCCGAGGTTGAAGATATGATCGGGGTTGAATATGTTGAACTTGACCAGCTTTTACAACAATCAGATTTCGTCGTAATATTGACACCGTATTCAAAGGAAACAGTGGACTTAATTTCTGAACGAGAACTTTCTTTTATGAAACCAACAGCCGTTTTAATTAATACGGCCAGAGGTGGTATCGTTAATGAGGAAGCTCTGTATAATGCATTAAGGGATAAAAAAATCTGGGCAGCTGGAATTGATGTTTTTGAAACAGAGCCAGTGCAGTTAGATCACCCGTTATTAACTTTACCGAATGTAGTAGTGTTGCCGCATATTGGCAGTGCAAGTATAAAAACAAGACTAAAGATGGCGGAATTGGCTGCTGATAACCTTATCAAAGGTGTTACAAACCAAACACCGGATCATGTGGTTGAGTAATGTGAAGATGAAAGGAAAATTTAAATGAACCAGAAAATACTACCCGCATCAACGAACATGAAGGAATTTGAACGGTTTTTAAAAAGCCCCTATGAAATTGGTGTATTCCTAGATATGCATATTAGTCAATTGAAAAATGTCTATATGCTCGCCAAGGAATATGGAAAAAAGATGATTTATCATGTCGATTTAATTCATGGTCTTAAAAATGATGATTCCGGAACAGAGTATATTTGTCAGGAGTTTAAACCTTATGGGCTAATCTCAACGAAGTCGAGTGTAATTTTAAAAGCGAAGAAAAAGAAAGTAATAGCAGTTCAGAGGATATTCCTTATTGATTCTCATGCCCTTGAGAAAAGTTATCAATTGATAGAAAAAACTCAACCTGATTATATTGAGGTTCTGCCAGGAGCAATGCCACAAATGATCAAGGAAGTAAAGGATCGCGTAAAAGTTCCAATTTTTGCGGGTGGGTTAATTCGAACAACAGAAGATGTACATAATGCGCTCGATGCAGGGGCAACGGCCATAACGACATCAAAAAGGGAGCTTTGGGAAGTGTTTGGTAATAATATGTAGATCTAGTATAAAATTTTTAGTTGACAACGTTTTCAGAGGGTTTTATTATATAAGTAAGTTAATAAATTGTGACGGAGAAATGGAGATCACACAGAAACCGGATTAAAATGGTTATCTGTTGTGGTCTCTTTTTGTTTTTTCGTCATATGCCTGTTAATGTTCTTAAATAAGAAAGGGGATACAATAAATATGACGCCTTTTATCGGAGAAATGATTGGTACAATGATTTTGATTGTTTTTGGAGCAGGTATTGGGGCAGGGTCTTCACTGAAAAAGTCTTATGCACAGAATGCTGGGTGGATTGTAACCACTCTTGCATGGGGGCTTGCTGTAACCATGGGTGTATTTGCTGTTGGCTCAATTAGTGGAGCTCACTTAAATCCGGCGGTGACGATAGCGCTTGCGATAAATGGAAGCTTCCCATGGGAACAAGTTCCTGGATATATTATTGCTCAATTAATTGGTGCCATGCTAGGTGCTGCTATTGTTTACTTGCAATATTTACCGCATTGGGCTGTAACTGAGGATCCAGCAACAAAGCTAGGAGTTTTTGCAACTTCACCAGCTATTACACATACATTTTCTAATTTATTAAGTGAGATTATTGGTACATTTATCCTTGTACTTGGGTTACTATTTATAGGAGCCAATCAGTTTACAGAAGGTTTAAATCCATTGGCAGTTGGTTTGTTAATTGTTGTAATTGGTATGTCTTTAGGAGGAACAACTGGTTATGCAATTAACCCTGCTCGTGACCTGGGACCACGTATTGCCCATTTCTTGTTACCGATTCCTGGAAAGGGCAGCTCTAACTGGGGATATTCATGGATACCGGTTGTAGGACCAATTTTAGGTGGCTCTTTAGGAGCGGTATTTTATGAAGGCGTTTTTCTAGGGAAAATGACAGGCACACTTTGGGGTGTCGTTATTATAAATCTTGTGGTTCTTATACTTGCTTATTCTTTTAGCAAAAAAACATCACAGGCAGTGGATGGAGTCGATAAGGCGGCTTAGGAACGGGTTAACTTTTGAAACTTGGATGAGGGTTATGACCGCATTCATTCTTAAGGCCAGTAGTGCACATAAAGTTTTAGATTATATTTACATGGGGAGAGATTAGAATGGAAAAATATATTTTATCTTTAGACCAAGGAACAACAAGCTCACGCGCCATTCTTTTTAATAAAAAAGGTGAAATCGTACATGTCGCCCAGAAAGAATTTACACAATATTTTCCGAAAGCTGGATGGGTCGAACATAATGCTAATGAAATATGGGGTTCTGTCCTATCAGTAATTGCTGAGGTGTTGTCTGATTCTGGTACAAAGGCCGAGCAAATAGCTGGAATTGGGATCACAAATCAGAGGGAAACAACGATCGTTTGGGATAAGGAAACAGGATTACCTGTGTACAATGCCATCGTATGGCAATCTCGTCAAACAAGTGAAATATGTGATGAGCTTAAAGAAAAGGGATACAACGAATTATTTCGAGAAAAGACAGGGCTGCTCCTTGATCCTTATTTTTCAGGGACTAAAGTACAATGGATTTTGGAAAATGTCGAGGGTGCCCGTGAGAAAGCTGAACAAGGAAAATTATTATTCGGTACGGTGGATACATGGTTAATTTGGAAGCTTTCTGGTGGAAGAGCCCATGTTACTGATTATTCAAATGCATCGAGAACGCTAATGTATAATATTCATGAGTTAAAATGGGATAATGAGCTTTTAGAAATATTAGGTGTGCCAGAATCAATGCTGCCGGAAGTTCGTCCTTCCTCAGAAATTTATGCTAATACGATTGACTACCACTTCTTCGGTACAGAAGTTCCGATTGCGGGAGTTGCTGGAGACCAGCAAGCAGCGTTGTTTGGTCAGGCTTGTTTTGGTGAAGGAATGGCTAAGAACACATACGGCACTGGCTGCTTTATGCTGATGAACACAGGGGAAAAGGCTGTACGTTCCGAAAATGGATTGTTAACTACAATAGCATGGGGAATTGATGGTAAGGTTAACTATGCGCTAGAGGGTAGTATCTTTGTTGCTGGATCGGCCATTCAATGGCTAAGGGACGGTCTTCGTATGTTAAAAGATGCAAAAGATAGTGAGGAATATGCTGCGAGGGTTCCTTCTACAGATGGTGTCTATGTCGTACCAGCCTTTGTAGGACTTGGAACACCATATTGGGATAGTGATGTTCGTGGCGCTGTTTTTGGCCTTACACGTGGGACTTCAAAAGAACATTTTATTCGCGCAACACTTGAATCTTTAGCATACCAAACGAAGGATGTATTATCGGCAATGGAGGCCGACTCTGGCATTGAACTGAAAACATTGCGGGTTGACGGTGGGGCTGTTAAGAACAATTTCTTAATGGAATTC
>JAENZK010000250.1 GCA_016841285.1 Guptibacillus hwajinpoensis
ACGTTTTTTTCTTAAAAAATAACGTTTTTTTATCACTAAATAAAAAAGCGCTTACATTTATTATGTGCAAAACAGACCAACCAGTCGGTCTTAAGGGGGAAATCATATGAATTTCGAATTGACAAAGGAACAACAAATGATACGGGATATGGTACGAGATTTTGCTGAAAAGGAAATTGCGCCAAACGCTAGACATGTTGACCAAACAGAAGAATTTCCAATAGACACATTTAAAAAAATGGGTGAGCTTGGATTTCTTGGCATTCCTTTTCCCGAGAAGTACGGCGGTGTAGGCGGGGATACTATCTCTTATGCCATTGCAGTTGAGGAAGTTGGTAGAGCTTGCGGCAGTACTGGATTAAGCTATGCAGCCGCGGTCTCACTTGGTGCAAGTCCAATCTATTATTTTGGAACTGAAGAACAAAAACAAAAATACCTCGTTCCTCTTGCAAGTGGTGAAACTTTAGCTGCCTTTGGTCTTACAGAGCCGAACGCAGGATCAGATGCTGGTGGAACAAGAACAAAGGCCGTTTTAGATGGTGATGAATACGTTATCAATGGTGAAAAATGTTTTATCACAAATGCTGAATTTGCAAGGACGATTACAGTTACAGCGGTTACCGGGAAAGACGAGCGCGGCAAAAACATTATTTCAGCGATTATCGTTCCAACAAATACACCAGGATTAACGATAAATAGTAATTATGAAAAATTAGGAGTTCGCGGATCTAATACGTGTGAAATTGTCTTGGAAGACGTTCGAGTTCCTAAAGAAAATTTACTCGGTGATCCAAATACAGGATTCAAACAATTTTTATATACATTAGATGGCGGTCGTATTTCAATTGCCTCCTTATCTGTCGGTATTGCCCAAGCAGCATTGGAAAAAGCATTAAACTATGCCAAAGAAAGAACTCAATTCGGGCAAAATATTTCGAAATTTCAGGCAATACAATTTAAGTTAGCTGATATGGCAATGGAAATTGAACTCGCTAGAAATATGGTGCAAAAGGCAGCTTGGTTGAAGGATAATGGCAAGCCATTTACAAAGGAATCAGCTTATGCCAAGCTCTTCGCTTCAGAAGCTGGCTTTAGAGCGTGTAATCAAGCTATTCAAATCCATGGTGGTTATGGCTATATGAGGGAATACGATGTTGAACGTTATCTTCGAGATATTAAGCTAATGGAAATTGGCGAAGGAACATCTGAGATTCAAAGACTCGTAATAGCCCGTCAATTAGGTTGTTAATAGAAAAGCGGAAGCAACCCGCTTAGCGCCGTTCGGACTGGACTGAGCCGCAGGAGATAAAGGATATCCGGCGACAAGCATTAGCGAGTTGATGTTGACTTATCGTACGGAGGTGAAGGAAGTCTCGCTAGGCGCTGGGTTGATGAAGCTGGACAGGAAACTTTTATTACTAATAAATAAGGGGGATCAATATGGATGTTAGCGGAATCTTAAAAGTCATTGCAGAAAGTGAACTAGTCTATCCAAGTGAAGAAAGGCAAGCAAAAACTTCACTAGGCAGCAGCAGAGCATTTCAGGAACTCCTGGAAAAATCAAAGCAAGACCCAGCTTCTTTTTGGGACAGCGTAGCGAAGGAGCTTTTCTGGTACGAACCATGGAAAGAAACGATGACAGGGCAATTACCTGATTTTCGCTTTTTTGAAGGAGGAATCAGCAACCCTTGTGTAAATTTAATCGACCGTCACATTGAAAATGGTGCCGGCAATCGAACAGCTCTAATTTGGGAGGGTGAAAACGGGGACACTAAGTTTTTTACATATAATATGCTGCTTGCCGAAGTGAATCGTTTTGCCAATGCACTGCGTTCGTTTGGAGTAAAAAAGGGAGATTGTGTTGCTATTTTCCTTCCCAATCTAGCAGAAGCTTTTATCGCGATATTAGCTTGTTTCCGGATTGGAGCTATATACAATACAGTCTTTTCAGGATACTCTGAAAAATCATTGAAAGATAGACTAGTTAGCTTTGAACCAAAAGTAATTGTAACGGCAGATGCAACAGCAAGACGTGGGAAACTATTCCATTTAAAAGAAAAAGTGGATGCGGTTGTCCAAGATGTACCATCCATCGAAGCAGTCATTGTTGTTGATCGTTTAGGAACAGAAGTTAATATGACAGAAGGACGTGACTATTGGTGGCATGAGCTTACAAAGAAAGCAAGTGCTGTTTGTGAACCTGAAAAATTAGAAGCCAATGAATATGGAATTGTCTTCTACACAAGTGGTACAACAGGTAAACCAAAAGGTGTCGTTCACTCTGGAATGGCATTTGTGATCCAAAACTATATTTATGGAAAATACCATATGGACCACCATGATGATGATGTGTTTTGGTGTACGGCTGATGTTGGTTGGTTGACTATGCATATTTGGGGAGTTGCCGGAGCGCTTGCAAATGGAGTCACAACGGTCGTATATGAAGGAGCCATCGATTATCCAACCAAAGATAGATTTTATCAAGTAATGGAAAAATATAGAGTCAACAAATTATTCACAGCCCCAACTGCTCTAAGAATGCTGAAGAGCATGGGCGAAGAGGCTGTAAATCAGTTCGATGTATCACAGCTGGATGTTGTTTCTCTGGTTGGGGAACCATTGGATCCAGAAACTTGGCATTGGACATATGAAGTACTTGGTAAAAAGAATATTTGTGTAAACAATACATGGGGGCAAACAGAAACGGCAGGCTGCCCAATCGCAGGTGCAGCCTGGTTAACGCCAATGAAGCCAGGCTCTGCTGGAATTGAATTTTTAGGAGCAGATGTTGCTGTCGTGGATGAAGAAGGGAAACCAGTTGAGCCTGAAACATTAGGAAACTTAATCATTCGAAAACCATTCCCAATGCTTTGTCGAACCCTATGGAAGGAACCGGAACGCTATCTGTCATCCTATTTCAGCCAAGTGGATGGGGCCTATTATGCTAGTGATTTAGCGTTAATAGATAAAGATGGACATATCTGGGTAGTTGGTCGCTCTGATGACGCCTTTAATGTTGCTGGCCATCGCTTAAGTACAATGGAAATCGAAAGTGCTGTAATGGAGTGTAACGGGATTGCAGAAGCTGCTGTTATTGGTATTCCAGATGAAATCAAAGGAGAAGTTCCACTAGTTTTTGCTCGTTTAAGTGATATGTCTCTAGCAACAGATGAATTAAAAGAAAAAATCAATCAGCGAATTGAACAGGTGATTGGAAAAATCGCTTTACCTAAAGCCATTGTTTTCACTGATACACTACCAAAAACCGTAAGTGGAAAGATCATGCGTCGTTTATTAAAAGAAATTATCGTTTCGGGTAAAGTCGCAGGTGATATTACAGGATTAGAAGATCCATCTACGGTAGCGCAAGTTCAAAAAATTGTAGCTGAAAAAACCGTTACGAGGTAACAGATAAATAAAGCTTGGTAGAAGGCCTTCTTTGGAACCTTCTACCAAGAATATTTTGGTAAATTACTAGATTCATTGGAGGTGGCATTTTGTTTACAAAAATTTTAATTGCTAACCGTGGTGAGATTGCAGCACGTGTGATTCGTACATGTAAAAAAATGGGCATTAAAACAGTAGCGATTTATTCAGAAGCAGATCAAGATTCACCGCATGTAAAGATGGCGGATGAAGCCTACTGTATAGGAAAACCGCGCGTCCATGAAAGCTATTTACAAATGGATAAAATCATTGATATTGCGAAACAAACAGGGGCCGAGGCTATTCATCCAGGCTATGGACTTTTAAGCGAAAATGCAGATTTTGCTAGAAAAAGTATGGAAGCAGGCATTAGTTTTATAGGACCAACAGCAGATGTTATTGAAAAAATGGGAAGTAAAGTAGCGTCAAGAATATCAATGATCGAAGCGGGTGTCCCAATTGTTCCAGGTACTGAGGAAGCATTAGCGGATGTTTCTGAAGCAATCACCACTGCTGATCAAATCGGCTACCCTGTAATGCTTAAGGCCAGTGCCGGTGGCGGTGGTATTGGTATGCAGATTGTGCAAAATAAAGAAGAACTGCAGAAGGCTTTTGATGGCAATCAAAAAAGAGCACAAATGTTTTTCGGTAACGGGGACATGTATATTGAAAAATATATTGCAAATCCACGCCATATCGAAATTCAACTTTTAGCTGATCAATTTGGAAATTGTGTTTATCTAATGGAGCGTGAATGTTCCATCCAACGCCGGCACCAAAAGGTTGTAGAAGAAGCACCTTCACCATTTTTAGATGAGATGACACGAAAAAAGATGGGGGAAACTGCTGTTAAAGCAGCACAAGCTATCGGCTATCAAAATGCAGGTACGATTGAGTTTTTAGTTGATGAGAATAAGAATTTCTATTTTCTAGAAATGAACACAAGACTACAAGTTGAACATCCAGTAACTGAAGAAATTACGGGGCTTGACCTTGTAGAAGAGCAACTAAGGATGGCGGCTGGTGAAAAGCTTCGTTATACACAAGATGAAATTAAACTTGGCGGTCATGCCATTGAAGTCCGTATTTATGCAGAAGATCCGAAAACGTTCTTACCATCACCTGGGACGATTACCAAATTGGAACTACCAGATGGTGAAGGAGTACGCCATGAGTTAGCTGTCCATGAAACGTCAAAAGTTACTCCATTTTATGATCCGATGATTGCAAAATTAGTAATTTCTGCACCATCAAGGGAAAAAGCAATTGTCCGTTTACTTGAGGCACTAAACCAATATCATATTGAAGGGATTAAAACGAATATCCCAATGCTACAGGAAGTTATTAATCATCCAGCGTATCAGTCCGGGGACACGACTACACAATTTGTTGAAAAGTATATTCAACAAATCGTATCAAAATAAAAAAACAAAAATAAAAATTAATAAATTAGGGGGATTTTAAATGGCAATCATTCAATCAAATATGGCAGGAAATGTATGGAAAATATTAGTGAATGAAGGGGACACCGTTTCAGAGGGGCAAGATGTTGTAATCCTAGAATCTATGAAAATGGAAATTCCAATTGCTGCTGAAGTCAGCGGCGTTGTTAAAGAAATAAAAATCAATGAAGGCGACTTTGTTAACGAAGAAGAAGACTTAATCGTTGTTGAATAAATGAAAGGATGGTTACGATGAACCTTCCAAGCTCTGTAACTATTAAAGAAGTAGGCCCA
Organism: Guptibacillus hwajinpoensis; assembly: GCA_016841285.1. GTDB lineage: Bacteria > Bacillota > Bacilli > Bacillales > Bacillaceae_J > Schinkia. Next base: position 5,163 of record JAENZK010000250.1, read on the forward strand.
AGAGATGGTCTGCAAAATGAGAAGAATTTTATTAAAACAGAAGATAAAATACAGTGGATAAATATGCTATCTGATACAGGTTTAAAATATATAGAAATAACTTCGTTTGTGAATCCAAAATGGATCCCACAATTAGCAGATGCTATTCAAGTGTCTAAATCGATTCATCGGGAGAATGACATAACGTATGCAGCCCTTGTCCCAAATGAAAGAGGACTACAAGGAGCACTTGAGGCAAATATTGATGAGGTTGCTGTCTTCATGTCTGCCTCAGAATCACACAACTTAAAAAATATAAATAAATCAATAGCTGACACTTTTCCCGTTCTCAAACCTGTTATTCAAGAGGCAATAGCAGCTGGGAAAACAGTACGTGGCTATGTATCTACTGTTTTTGGATGTCCCTATGAAGGCAAAGTTTCTACAGATGCTGTTCTTTCCGTATCTGAGCAATTATTTACGTTAGGAATCCAGGAACTTTCCCTTGGCGATACAATTGGAGTTGCAAATCCAAGACAAGTGGAAGAAGTTTTAACAGAAGTACTGAAACGCTTTCCACAGAATAAACTGGCCATGCACTTTCACGATACAAGAGGAACCGCGTTGGCTAATACTCTAGTTGCACTTAATCTTGGAATTACTAAATTTGATAGTTCATTGGGTGGCCTTGGAGGATGTCCATATGCCCCAGGGGCTTCCGGAAATCTTGCAACAGACGACCTTCTTTATATGCTTGAAAAAATGGGGATTGAAACAGATATAAATCGCGATCAACTAATCAAATCGGCACTTTTTATCGAAGAAAAGCTAGGAAAGTCTCTTCCAAGTCATACAATGCAAATAGAGAGAAATAAAATTTGTAATTAGAGAAATTTATATTGTGGGTGAAAGGAGTTTCAGTTTTGACCAAAACAATTTTGTTAGAAGTTCAAAATAACATAGCGACAATAACATTAAATAGACCTGAAGCGGCTAATGCCTTTTCAAAGAATATGCTCCATAACCTAAAGGAAATTCTGTCAGAAATCAAATATGATCAAAATATCCGGACAGTTATTATTACTGGTGCTGGTGAAAAAGTATTTTGTGCAGGTGCAGACCTGAAAGAGCGGTCTACAATGTCACAGGTTGAAGTGAAACAGACTGTTTCCTTAATTCGACAAGTGGTAAATGATGTGGAACAGTTGCCAATGCCAGTCATTGCAGCAATCAATGGCGCGGCATTTGGCGGCGGCCTCGAGCTTGCCTTAGCCTGCGATATTCGTGTAGCTGCAGATACAGCCAAAGTAGGCCTAACAGAAACTTCTTTGGCTATCATTCCGGGTGCAGGCGGGACACAACGCCTTACCCGCCTAATCGGCATTGGCAAAGCAAAGGAATTAATTTATACCGCCCGAAGAGTGAATGCCCATGAAGCAAAGGAATTAGGGATTATTGAACATGTAATTCCAGTTGAAGAACTTTTAAATAAAGCTATACAAATAGCGGAACGAATTGCAGAAAATGGTCCAATCGCGGTAAACCAGGCAAAGATTGCAATCAACAGAGGAATTGAGGTTGACTTGCAAACTGGTCTTCAAATCGAACAAATGGCCTATGCAATCACGATCCCAACGAAAGACCGAATAGAGGGATTAACGGCTTTTAAAGAAAAAAGAAAGCCAGTCTACAAGGGGGAATAGAGGATGACAGTACATACAAAGGGGGAAGAACTTATGGAAAAGAAACAGCAATTTCATGACCGCATTGAAAAAATAAAAGAAGGCGGCGCTCAAAT
>JAENZK010000251.1 GCA_016841285.1 Guptibacillus hwajinpoensis
TCGCCAGTTCAGGCTTTGTAAGCAAAAAGACCGGAATCATATAAATTTCAGTGTCCCAGAAATAATGGCCGCCATACCCCTCACCTGTCAGTCCTTTTGCAGCAATATTGCTGTACTCATCCCGGCCTACAGACTGAAGCAATTGGTATAGATTAAAACGGATTCCTTCTTGGAGGGCATCGTCACCCTCAATGGTGATATTGGCCATTTCCCAAAAATCAGTTAGATATTGTTTTTGTAATGCTAATACTTCGTCAAAGGTCTTTGATTCCAAGGATCTCTGAAGTTCCATGCCTTTTTCTATTAGATAGCCCTCATGCCTTAATGTATCTACATAAATATTCCATTTCGTAAATTGGACAGGTTTTGTTAATAGGAATGTCGTTGTGCATGTTGTCTGTGTACCACTATAAGTTAAGTCGCAATTGTATTCCATATTTTTTATGGAATGTCTGCTAACACATGCTGTTTTTAATAGTGATGCAACTGTTTCAGCAACGACATATATCATTCCATCCATAATGCCAGTCTGCTTCACATGAAGTCGTCTGCCATTATGGGAACTGACACGAGGATCATTTTTTCCTACAAAATTTGAAACGTCGCCATTTATAGTAGATACGATTTTGACGGCACTGAAAAAATTAATGGGTTCAATCCTAATATCTATGGTAAACAACTCCTGCGTTGTAAAAGATACCAAGCGGCGAAAGTGAAGCCTTATTTCTTTTCCAGCCGGGGATTTCCAATGAATCCTTCTTTCGGAAAAACCTTGATCAAGATGAAGATGACGTTCATAAGAAAGAATGTCGCCAGTAAATAAGGAAAAAGGCTCCTCTTCTTCACCAAGAAAAATTTGAACGGTTTGTGCATCTATACTATTTAACATCTTTTGTTCAGTATCGGGGAAACCATAAAGTTTTTCACCATAAGGAACCTCAACAATATCATGGAACGCATTTTGATAAGTTCCTCGTATGGAAGTCATCTCATCTTGGTAGCCTTCTTCGAAGTTTCCTCGTACTCCTAAGTACCCGTTACCTAAAGCAAATAGACTTTCTAAGTTTAATAGGTCCTCTTGTAATAACGAATGATTTGAAAGGGTCCAAGTCATTTTATCCACCTCTACGAGTTATTCTTTTACCCCACCAGATGTTAAACCTGAAACGATTTGTTTTTGGAAAAAAAGAACAATAATCAGTGTCGGAATCGTCACAATCGTTGTTGCCGCAGCAACCTCTCCCCACAAAATTTCAAATTGAGTCCGCAAAAATGAAATGGCCACTGGAACGGTATGATATTCCTTATTAGAGTTAATCGTAATCGTTAATAAAAACTCATTCCATGCTGCAATAAATACAATGATGGCTGTCGTAAAAACACCGGGTGCTGCCAAAGGAAAAACGATTTTAAAGAGCGTTTGTAATGGAGTCGCACCATCAATTCTGGCCGATTCTTCAAGTGCCAGTGGGATTTGATTGAAATGGGTAACAAGGATCCAAACCGCCATCGGCAATGTAATCGTGGAGTACGGTAAAATAATCGCATAGCTGTTGGTCAAACCAAGATCTAAAAATAAATTGTACACAGGACCGATAATAATCATTTGTGGAAACATCGAAACGGCCAATATTAGCCCAAGTAGGATATTTTTTCCCCTAAATTCAAATCTGGAGATCGCATAGGCCGCAAAGGTTGCAACTAAGACAATGTAGACTGTCGTCGATGTAGCCACGATTAAACTTGTTTTGATCGCATCGAAAATACCTTTTTCAGTTATTACTTTATAAAAGTTCTGAAAAGTTGGATTTTCAGGAATAACCCGAAAGGCTCCAGTTCCAAATATTTCTCCTGAAGTTTTAAAGGAGGTTATGAAAATCCACAAAAACGGGAAGAACATCGCAAACATATACATAACTATTAAAGCTGCAATTGTAATTTTTAACGTCCGATTTGATGAATTCATGGTGCTCCCCTCCTTTAACTTTTATCCATTAAATTAGCACCCAGAATTTTAACATAAACAATTGCTATCAAGGCCACGCAAACAAACATGATCATAACAATGACGGAACCATAGCCGAAATTCGTTTGAGCAAACATCGCTTTATAGCCGTAAATGGACAGCGTTTCTGTTGCGCCGCCTGGTCCACCACCTGTTAAAACGTAAATTAAATCAAACACACGGAAGGCATCTAACGTCCTGAATAATAAGGCTACTAGAATAGAAGGCTTCAAGAGTGGTAATGTTACTTGAAAAAATGATTGCATTCGATTTGCTCCATCAATCGATGCTGCTTCATAAAGAGATTTAGGGATATTTTGCAGACCGGCTAATAGGAGAAGCGCCATATATGGAGTTGTTTTCCAAACGTCCGCGATAATGGTGGAGAACATTGCTCCACTTCCTGAAAGAAGCAAATCTCGTGAATCTCCAACAAGGCCAATCATTTCAAAAAGATGGGCGACGATTCCACTGCTGCCATCATATAAATAACTCCACATTAACGCCGCAACGGCCGTTGGAATGGCCCAAGGGATCAAGGAGGTTGTGCGGATAAGTCCTTGACCGAATATCGCCTTATTCATGATCATGGCTAATGCCAGACCAAGAATAAGTTCTAAAAAGACAGAAACAATCGTAAAAACAAAGGTGTTTACGAGGGCCGCTTGCAATCTATGATCAGATAATGCTTTCTTATAAGCTTCTAAGCCAATAAAATTAGATGGAATGATGCTATTTTCAATATCTTCCACAATTAAAGGCAGATTATCTTTATTTGGTGTTTCATAATTTTCGGTTAAAGTGGTAATAACGGTTTTTGCTTCCTTTGATAACGCAAGAAAGGTCGCTTTTTCTTCATCACTTATTTTTTGAACACCTTCCCGCCCCTCAAATTGTTTTTTGGTCTCATCCAATTTAGTAATGATCTGGTCAATTTCATTGATCATCTCTGGATCATTAACAGACTTTTTATCTTCATTTAAAAACATTTTTAAATACATCTGTGTTTCATCATATAAGTCAAAATTAAATTTCTCGCTTAAGTAGAGCCCGGCTTTTGTTTGGTCATTTAGGCGATAATCAAAAAATGTGTAAGTGAAGGATTGAATAACCGGCCATAAGGAAAAAACAGCGATTAATAGGATGACTGGTACGATAAAGAGGAACTCTTTAAACCTTAGCCTTTTCATTAGATTCCACCTCGTTTCTAGCGGTGATTGGATCGAATTTTAAGTAAAAAGGGCTGCCATCTAGGTCAGCCCCTATTCTTTTACAGGTTCGGGTTATGAATCTTTATTATTGTGCGATTGCTGCTTGAATAGCTTCCACAGCAGCATCTAAACCTTCACCAGAACTTAAATATTTATGTGCTTCGATTTGAATTGTATCAGACACCTTTGAGTATTCAGGAGATACGGGTCTTGCGATTGTATTAGATAGTGCATTTTTAAAGCCTTCATAAGAAAGCATGTCGTTTCCAGCAATTACTTCTTGGTCCTCTAATAAGGCATTAAAACCAGGTAAATAACCGCCTTGAATGGACATTATTTTTTGTCCATCAGGACCTGCTAAGAACTTAATGAACTCCCATGCACCTTCAGCGTTCTTAGAGTTTTTGTTAATACCAAGCAACCAACCGCCAACAGAGCCGCCATTTGGAAGTGGGGCAATGTCAACTTGTTCTACTTTTACCGTTACGCCATCCTCTTGACCCTTAATTCGACCAAATTGATATGGCCAGTTGCGTGCAAACACGCCATTTCCTTGTTCAAAGTTTGTATGTGTTTCACCTTCCATATAGTTTAAAATGTCCTTTGGACTATAACCGGCAGTTGTGAAAGTAAGCATTTGTTCCAAGCCGCCTTTAATATCAGCAAATGATTTCGTGAATTCTGTTACGTTTACGGTTAAGCCCTCATATTGCTTGGATTGGTATAGAAATCCATATTTAGTGCCAGCCTGACCAGCGTATTTTTCAGACATAGCTGCTAAATCAGCATAAGTATAGTCACCGCTAATTAATTTTGCAGCATCCTCATCACTGACAATATCAGAACGGAAATATAATAATCCGAGGTCTGGGAAGAAAGGAAGTGTATATTGCTTTCCTTTAAAATTACCGGATGCCATGGATCCGCTGTTAAATTGGTCCTTCGCTAACCCTGCATCTGACATATAAGCATCAATTGGCGCTATGAAACCGGCTCCTGCAAACTCACCGGCCCAAACTACGTCCATCGATAAAATATCATATTCATCAGATCCACTTGATAAGGACGTTAATAATTGATCATGCATTTGGGCAGAATCATTTGTCATCTCAACCCATTGAACTTCATACTTGTCTTGACCTCCATTAAATGCATCAATTGCTGCTTGTGTAGCCGGGGTATTATCGTTTTGTGCAGCAAATTTTAATACTACTTTTTCGGTAGTAGTCCCAGGTGCATCTGCCCCTTCTCCTTCATTTTGCGTGGTGGTTTGGGTATTAGAATTACAACCTGTTAAAAGAAATACAAACACCGAAAGCGCTAACAACATCGATAAAGATTTTTTCTTCTTCATTGAAAGGCCCCCTAACTAATTTGTAATATTTGCTTTACAAGTAAAATATTAGTGTTAAAACTGGTATACATATATTAAAATATTAATAAAAGTATTAATTTTTTAATGTGGATGTGGAAAATTTATGAAAACTACAATGAATTCATCTGTTATTAAGAAATTTTTAGAAAGCCGGATTCAAAATAGGCAAGATAATTATGTCCATCCACCTTTTGAACTTGAACAGCAGTTGTTAGACGCGGTCAGCCTTGGCAATCAGAAAAAAGCGGAAGAAACACTGAAAAAAATTAACGCGCTGGATCGTGCCGTTTTAGCAGCCCAACCGGTCCGTTCAAGAAAAAATGCATTAATTGCCTTATGTACGCTTTTTACAAGAGCGATTATTAAAGGCGGTGTCTATCCGGAGGTTGCCTTTGAGGTAAGTGATGCCAACATTATCGAAATTGAAAAACTTCAAGACATTGAAGTACTAGAGCAATTTGAATATGCCATGCTCTATCACTTTCTTCAAACAATAGAAGAACAAAAACATACTAACAATTACAGTCAACCTGTCAAACTTGCAATTACATATATCTATGACAATATATTAAATGAATTGACCCTTGATACCATTTCACAAAATGTCTACGTCCATCCCAACTATTTATCATTCCGCTTCAAAAAAGAAGTCGGCAACTCCATCACAGACTTTATTAATCATAAGCGGTTGGAGGAATCAAAGTACTTTTTGGTTCACACTAACACCACAATTTCAGACATCGCTCTCCTCTTTAAGTTTTGTAACCAAAGCTACTATACTTCCCTTTTTAAAGACTATACCGGCATGACTCCTAGAGAATTCAGGAAAATAAAGCAGCATATATGAAATAAGGCCTGCTCACCTACTTTGGAAATGTTTTTAAAGTGGTGGACAGGCTGTTATTTTGGCTTTTTTTGTATTAGTTTACATAATATTATTATAGTAAATAGTTCAGGAATTCCAAGGGCTTATTCTTGAACTTTAATTTCTTTAATTAAAATCGAAGTTACAGGCATATCTCTTTCATTTTTTTCAACAGTTGCGATTTGATCAACAATCTCCATACCTTCGATGACCTGACCAAAAACAGTATGCTTATAATCGAGCCATGGTGTACCACCAACAGCTTTGTATTTTTCAATAACATCAGAATTAAATCCAGCTTGTTCCATCGCACTTATATACCTTTCATCGATTGAATCGGCTTGGACGATGAAAAACTGGCTCCCATTCGTGTTCGGACCGCTGTTAGCCATTGAGAGCGCCCCTCTGAAATGGGCCAACTCAGGTGAAAATTCGTCTGTAAATGGTTGACCCCAAATACTTGTACCACCCGTACCATTGCCGTTCGGGTCCCCACCTTGAATCATAAAACCTTCGATAACCCTGTGGAATGTTAATCCATTATAATAGCCATTTTTGCTATGGGTTAAAAAATTCTCCACTGCTTTTGGAGCCTGTGTAGAGAATAATTTGATTTTAATATCCCCTTTTGTTGTTTTCATAGTTACAACAGGATCGTTGGTTTGAAGCGGTTTGAACTGTGGTAAAACTTCTTGTTGGGATTGATCTGCAGTTATTTGAACAATTCTTTTATCAGCAATCCATTTCACATTTGCCCCTAGGGCTTCACCTACAAAGCGAAGAGGCACCATTGTCCGCCCATTGATGATCGCTGCCGGTACATCAATTTCATTCACTGCCCCATTTACTTTCGTCGTTTTTGAACCAATTTTCAGCCAGATGTTTTGTTTATTTTTTGTCGCAGTAATTTCTCGTTTTTCCGGATTCCATTGGACCGTAGCACCCAATGACTCAAATACCCCTCTTAATGGCACTAATGTCCGGTTATTCTCAATGATAGGTGGTTGATCATAGGTTTGATTTGTCCCATTAATAGTAACCTGAATCGATGAAGCAGCCGAGACACTATTGCTTATTATGAAAAAATTCAATAAAAGAATAGCGAATACAAGAACTTTTTTCATTTGTTTCCCCTTTCTGATAGAGATTCAATTACCCTATGTTATTTGTTTGTACGCACCTATTGATTGTAATTTAAAAAACGGAAGTATTGAAGCATAAAAAATTGGAATTAAGAGGGCTTTCGTGAGTGTGGGTGAAGCTTTATTTGTGTTATCTGCTATCAAATTGAGTTGGAATGCGATTTGATGAGGATAAATCCTGGTTATCTACTACCAAACGGTGGGCGGGTGTGATTTGGTGAGGATAAATCCTGGTTATCTGCTATCAAACGATGGTCTGGCGTGATTTGGTGAGGATAAATCCTGGTTATCTTCTCTCAAACG
>JAENZK010000252.1 GCA_016841285.1 Guptibacillus hwajinpoensis
ATCCTAACCAGGAGAATTTTTAGTTTCGGCAACTTCCTCCCCCCGTCCGGCGTGGATTTATGATCGCGTTAGATCCTCCTATCCTTAAACAAGGTGGGTAATTATTGCGCATTAAACTCAAATGCTCTTTTCATGACCATCCTGAATTTTTACCAGTTCCTTGAGAGATCGGGCAATGTCTTCAAGTGCCCCGGCCATTTTCCAGAAAGAATACAGCACAAACCCGTAAAAAATCAAAGACAATACCCCAAACAGCCCCATAATTGCACCTCCATAACCTAATCCATAGCTTCCCCATTGCATCATCATTTGTTCAACCTCCCATATGCGGATATATCCATTTTATTTCTCACCATAAAAGTAAATCCAGGTGGTTATAAAAATACTTCTGCACTGCTTCGAGCGTCAAAAACTCATCCGGGTTCAGCATGATTTTGTTTTTTAAACGCCTGTTTTATTTTTACTCCAACCCTGAAGGTTATGCATGAAAAAATTAAGCAGACCGGTATATTGACCAGTTTGCTTACACCTAATCGTTGTTTCCATCACGGATATGAAATTTCAAACAAGTGGATATATTTCAGGAATGAGAATTCCAAAAAAAGAAACATGGGTACGATGAACAAGTCAGGTACCCATACTGCCGGAATACTTGCCAGTGCTGTTTTCAAACAGCGCATTGAGTTTAATTAGCTTAAGTGCCATATCACCAGGTTATGGCTATTGATGAAACAACCTGGCCAAAAGTGCCAGCATGCCGGAAGTGGTTAAAGGTCCTACCGGTACACCGCCCAAAATCAAAGCAGGCATAATGTCTCCATGGTTTTCAATGGTCAGATACCGTAAGCCAAGCCCGCTTAAATATGTCGTCAGAAATGAAACAATGATCGCAGTGATCCCCAACCAGGAAGTGAAAACATTTTTAATATTCGTAGTGGTAATGTCTTCAGTGGCGCTTCCAAGGATTAAAAGCCTTATATTACAGTATAAAACGATTGTAACGAAAAACTGCCTATAACATTAAAGCGGATGGATACTTCGGTAGGAGGTTTCAAAGAAAAACGTGAATCTTAAATCCGGTTTAGCCTTCCGAAATGTTAATCCTCGGCGTCTTCATTCGCCTTGCGGTCACTGATGTTCATTAAAACACTTTGGGCAATTATCCAAAAAACAAGGAATGTTATCCACGACACGGTTAATTTAATGATGTCCTCCCAATTGGTCAGATCATATTTCAAGACAAACAACTGAACGATGATGAATACCGTTGATCCCACCAAAGCTCCTAATATATTTACTTTATGTCTGGCGGGTTTACTTCTGTAAGTCAAATATAAACCTCTGAATACGTTATTTACCGTTATATAGATGGAGATACCAATGGTAAGCAGGAAAATATCGAGATACTCGATTACATTTTGGTGTAAACCAAATTGTCTGAACAGCAATATTCCCCATAAGCATAGAAAACATATTCCAAAGGCACTTGAATTAATTCTTCTTTTTTCGTTGATGATCCTTTCGTCTTCAATTCTGTTCATACCTCATTCCTCCCAGAAGATATCATTTAAGGTCTTATTCAATTCTTTACAAATAGCAATACAAAGTTTGAGGGAAGGATTATATTTGCCGGCTTCGATCAGACTCACCGTCTGCCGGGTAATGCTAACCCTTTCCGCTAATTGCTCCTGAGTCAGATCTTTTTCAATTCGTGCTAATTTCAGCTTTATATTTTTCATTCAACTACCCACCCGCAGCCTATATTTCATCCTGGTCTTTTTGATTTGCCTTTGCACTGAGTTTCTGAGCTATTGTGTTGAATGCAAAAATGAATACGGTCAGCACAGGAACATAAATGATAAAAGCACTAATGAATACCAGGAAAAAATACCACAACCGGTTGGCATCACTGCCGTACAATATCGAACTCCTTATCCCAAAAAATAATGCCAGGGCGATACCGGTGGCCATACCGATTAAAACGTTCTTTGCATTCATCGGTATTTTGCTGTTTCGATCATGAATCTCGATCTCATCCGAATAGATACCCGCTGATATAGTCCGAACAGAGGTATAAAACATAGCGATTATAATTATCGCAAATTCGGTAAGGACTAATGCAGCGTTAACTCCGTATAAATAAAATTTAATCAGTATTGACACCATACAGACGGTTATAGCCACGAAAAATGCTTCTTTGTAAATCTCATTTCTGAGATTGGCAACCCTTTCATCCACGATTTTTTCTTTCTTAAAGTTCACACCTAACCACTCCAATAATACTTTATTCTATAGTTATAGTATATAGTATATATGGCTAAATGTAAATTATATTTTGCATAATATACTATATATTTTTCTATTTTTCTATCCATGTTCACGAGGTTACACCGGGACGTTCAGGTTACACCGGGACGTTCTTGTCGTAACAGTGCTTATGCTCTTTGAGGTTACACCGGGACGTTCTTGTCGTAACAGTGCTTATGCTCTTTGTACATTCATTGGATTAAGTCCTGTAACTCGGGCTATTTGACGAAGTGTTACCCCTTCACTCTCTCTGATTGTTCTAAGTATTGCATTACGCTTTTCCCTTTCCATTCCCTGCAGCTTTCCAATTGGTTCACCATCCATCAATGCTTCAATCTCGGCATTCACTTCTCCATCAGTTTTTTTATGTTCTATTTCTTCATCCAAGCAAGTATCTTCGTTCTCTTTCTTCATGAACTCCCTAAATGCCCGAATCGCTTCGATCCGGTTCTGATGAAATATACTTAGAATAAATTCGGTTTCAGTCAATCCTTCCGGATACTCATTCCCGCTGGTATAAGCATGAATACTGCTCCATCGATACGTTTCCGTTTCCATTGCCAAGCCTGCTTTCACCGGGTTGTTGTGTATGTATCGGACTACGGTCAACAAGTACTTATCGTCTTCAATGCATTCACTGCCGTAACGTCCTTGAAATACGTGTCCGCTTCGATTGTATTTTTGGTTGTGCCACTTGGCATAACTCGTCCCAATTCGGCTCATGGTGCGTGATACAGTATCCTCGTTTTCTCGAATCAGCAAGTGAACATGATTGCTCATCAGACAATACCCGTAAAGCCAGTACTCTTGACTTCTCTTTTTCAGCGCTAGCGTTTCCAAAAAACGAAGGTTATCATCATCGTCAAAGAAAATGTCTCCTCGATTGATTCCCCGCAAAACTACATGATAAATGCCACTCTCGCACCGTTGTCTCGCCTGTCTAACCATGCCAAAACTCCATACATTTTTTACCATTATATTATACCAAACCCAATCAATAAAGGCCTACCGGTTTTCCCAGCAGGCCTCTTGGAATAATTATTTAATTTCTTAGTTTTGTTATGTTACAAGAAGAACGTCCCGGTGTAACCAACTTATTCTGGGAGAATATTTAGAATTTGCCTTCCAGGTTACTCATTCATTGAGATGATTTGGCCTTCGGGATACCACTCCACACTGGTATTCATAGTCTGCATCATAAAACGTAAAGGTACGAATACCCGAGAGGTGTTTATTTCTGCCGGTACATCAAGAATAACTTCTTTGCCGTTGATCATTGCAACCCGATTGTTTACTCTTAATTGGATTTGGATATCACCTTTGCTGACTAAAACAGTCTGTTCCTGCTCATTCCACTGTACCTCTGCCCCTAATGCTTCGGTAAGTGCTCTCACTGGTACCAGCGTTCTGCCTTCTTTAATTACAGGGGGTACATCTGCTTTAACTTCAACACCATTTAAAAATAATTTAGGATCTCTTTCACCTCGATTGCATAAAATCCAGCCAAGTTCACGGTAAGCTTCCTGATCTTTTGGATCCAAGGAAATCAGATCACGGACAAGTAATTCGGTTTCCTCAATATTACCCTGACTTTTTTTCAGTTGGATGGCAGTCTTGAACATCGATTTTATTTCTTCTTTCACTTCTAATTTGGTCTGTTGCTGATATTGCTGTTTAAGCTGCTCCAAGTTCTCTTCCAGTACCTGCTGGCTTTCCCCCGCCTGTAGGCAATCCTTCTGCATAGTTTGCATACATTCACGGGTAGTCTGCATTATCCGTTCAAGGGAAGCTTCATCCTTTTCCAGGCCTGTGTCGGCTTGGGTCTGGGTTTGAGTCTGATTTTGAAGGTTAAATTGCTGGCACTCACCGTCGTTGACAGCACCGCAATCCTCATTATTAGACCCAGATCCGGCTAATACTGTCATAGGCATTACGGTTAAGAACAATACACTGAGAATTAATATCATCATTTTCTTGTACATTTATCTTACCTCCTCATTTTGCCGATTTTGGAAACGGCTTTAACCTTTAATTCGAATAAGCGGAATATTTTGAGGGGTATGATCATAACATTATTTTTTCCCTCCGGAGCTTCCTTTATCAGAAGGGTCTCTTTGTTCCCCGGTATTTACGGGCTGTCCACTGACAGGATTTTGTATCTGACTATCTGGCTGACTATTGTTTCCGCTTTTTACTGAGTCATCTTGTTTGCCAGCCGAATTCATATTGTCTTCGGAGGAGGTATTGCCAGAAGCCGAATCACTGGCATGGGTATCAGCGGGAAATTCCCGCTTTGCAGATTCCCCGTTTGAAGGCAAGGACCCATTGCTATATTTATTTTCACTGTCAGTCAGAATAGACGGTGTTGGATTAGATACATTATTAAGATCATTGGTTATGTCCTCAACCTTGCTATCAAGCTGTTCTTGTCTTTGGCTGCAATGGACAACTTTTGCCGCTATTTCCGAAGCGAGCTGAGTTATCTCCCGATCTTTTAATGAGATACCTTCAGGTTCATTGATATGCAGTCCTTTAATTTTAGCCTGTTCCCATAACATATATCTGGCAGAAGATACATTGTTCTTTAATGCCTCTTCTCGTATGTTTTTATCAGCCATTAGATAGTATACTTCGGCATTAAGATTGTTTAATGCCAATACTTTAGTTATTTGGCTGTCTAAATATGGTACTAGTCCATTGTTGTCAATATTGCCGGGAAAATATAAAGATAGTGCGATGTAATTTGTCTGTCCATTAACTAAATAATCTTTTGCAGAACATTCCTCAATTATTTTGGGAAGAGCAAGATCGAGATCCGTATTTAATATGGAGCAGTCTTTTATTAATGCACTAGCTTCATCATTAAAACCCTTTGTCTTAATAATCTTATAGTCTTTGTTAATTCCAATCTCCAGGCTGGGGTTGATATCCAAGGCAATGTAAGCATAAACGCTTCCGGCCACTACTTGCTGGTAGGCATTAAAGGAAAACAGGAATAATAATACGAATGAGGCAGCAGCTAAAGCAAGTTTCCTGAAAGATGGATATTCTTGTTTTTTACATACCTGATCAATAGAATATGAAATTTCCTGACCGGGTCGGACTGTGCCGGTTATCCTTACTTCCTGATACTCACACATGCCATTTAAAACAAAAGCTCTATTCCCATTGATTTCTATAACTGTACCCTTACATAACATATTTATCACCACCTTGACTAAACTGATTATTGACATATTCCTTCAAAGAATCCAAGTCACTCAAAAGCACAAGACAAATTGAGATAATATATTTTCGATGCCGTTCCACTGTCTTCGCACTGATCTGTAATTTCTTAAGCAGCATTTTAAGGGGAAGGGTGTGATATTTTAATAAATGCTTTTTTAATTCCGCATCCCCGGTAATGGTCTTGGCAATTTTTATACAAAGCAGTCTGGAGTCAATGTGCTTAGGACTTTCATTCACTAGATCCCTTAGGGTAATACCATATAGAGATAATTGGTCAACAAAATATTGCATTTCAAGCTGAAGGTCTATTTTTTCAGAGGCATAGTCAAATTGCAAATCAAATGCCGACGAGGGCATATCTTCTATGTAAACATTTTGATCCATGCGTTTTTTTTGGTTGCGATAATAATCAATAAGCCTTTTTTTTATTACGGAGGCTGCAAAAGATTTGAAAGTACGAAAACCGGGTCTATAGCTATCGATAGCCTCATTTAAAGCAATCAGAGCAATGCTGTATTCATCTCTGGATGTGATTTCCTCATACCCAATGACATTTTTCTTAACAATTTGCTTTACAAATGTCTGATGCATATCAATGAGCTGTTCTCGTACTTCATAAGCTCCACATTGTGCCTGGTCGATCATTATTCTAATATCGTAGTTATCCAAGCATGAATCACCTCGTTCAGCAAAACCTGTATGTAAAAAAACTCTATATTATTACTTCGAAATTAAACTTTTTTTTTGGTACAACACATAATGAGATTTTTACCATAGGTGCTGGCGGTGGAAAATACCTCAATTGTATTGCCTTTGTGCTACGAAAAAGATGATAAAACCGGACGTATTTCCGAGATTCCAAAAAATATAAGTGACCTCTGCCCGCCCCCAATGGAAATAAAAAAACCGTTGTCATGATGGCTGAATAGTTGTGCAAAAAAACAATTATAAAATAGACGAAGGTTTTGAAAGCAAAAATCAAAACCGCCGTTCTCTGTATGCCGTAGGGTTTGGTTAGTTATGCCCTTTTTACAAGACACGGCGGTATCAAAGGAGGTATCGCTGTGTTTTATTATGCAAATTCACGCCAACCTAACGGGCCGCTAAAAAGGATAGCGGCCTAATGTGAGCCTGCCGAAAACAGGCTAAGCTATCACTTCGGGTCAAGTTGGCCCGAAGTCCGGGCAGGGCCGAATATCAGGGGGAGCTAAAGAAATCCACAGGACTATTTATAATATACCGAAAAATAAACACCTCTGCTGAGAGTGAACTGCTCCCTGTCAAGTAGACAGGTGAAAAAAATAAAACCGTTTTGCTGGGC
>JAENZK010000253.1 GCA_016841285.1 Guptibacillus hwajinpoensis
GACAACAACCGTTGTACCATTTTCTTTCGCTTATTGGATAATGCTCATCGAGTGAACCGCTGTCCATGCCGGAGGGGCTCCCCAGATTATTAAGGATTTTGACTTAACCATCATTTCGGGATCAGAATTAACGATCGTAACAAAGTCGGAGGATTGGGAATATATACCAGCCGGCCAACATGGTGTTCCGTGAGCCCTTGTTGTATAACCCCAGCTGGACATCATGCCTTCAACACCATACGATAAAACATTGAAGTTTCCAGAGTATTTATTAAGAGCAATTGGTAATGTAGAACCGTGTTTTTCTTTGATTTCAAGAATTTTTTTGGCAATCATATCATAGGCTTCATCCCATGAAATTCGTTCCCATTGGCCTGAACCACGTTTCTTTTGCTTCATAGGATATTTAATACGGTCCGGTGAATACACATAGTTCGGATATGTGAAACCTTTCACACACAACCGCCCGTTTGTGTACGAATTATTGGGATTGCCTGTAATAAACTTAATCGTTCCATCTTCAACTGTGGTTACAATCGAGCATGTATCGTAACAGTTTCTTGGACATGAACTGAACACTTGCTTTGTATGACCGGCAGCCGCGGCCGATGTCTTATTCACCTTATTAAAACTTGAAACCGTACTTCCGATTCCTACTAATGCACCAAGCGTCGCAGACCCTTTCAAAAAGGTACGTCTTGAAAACTTACTCATTTTTTTAACCTCCTTAAAACGTTCAATTGTTTTCTTTCCTCTTCCAGTAATCCTTGTAAAATATAAGAGATACCCATGATGAATGTATTTGTTGTTTGTTCACGTACTAATTCGCAATGATCTTCCACCCAATGAAAAAGATGTTCTTTTAAAAAGTCTTCATATAATGCGTAGTAAGAATCATCTTCCAGACTCTCCTCCAATAAATAACAAACAAATTCTAATTCAAGGGCAAGATGATCGTCAGGATTGTTATTTTTCTTATACAGCTCTAGCCCAGCTCTTTCATAAAAACTTCTTACAGCCATCGTTTCAGCTTGCATCAATGACCTTTCTGTCCCCCGATAGACCGACTCATATGGTGCAGCTTCCAGTCGATTCGGCCCAACAAACAGACGGTTAAAATCAAACTCAAGTTCTGAAAGGTCCTGAGTTGTTAATTCGAATAGTAGTTGAGTGCCTTTTTCCATTTTTTCCTCATGAAAGAATGAAACTTCTTCACTCACTAAGTTGCTCAGCTTTTCACAAGTGGTCGTATCTATATGAACTAAATCACCAAAATAAAACTTATGGAGAAACATATAAACAGCTAGTTTATGCAGTATTGCTTCTGGATTTACTTTTCCTACAGTTTCCATCTCTATTTTGTTAACCGCCATTTCCTCGTAATTCATTAAAAGTGTCCACCACCTGATCCTTCATCTTCGTTTTCGATAACTTTTTTTGCTTCCATTTCTTTCAATAGGTTATCTTGGATTTCAGCTTCTACGGCTGTTTGTTTATAGTTTTCTTCTAGTTGAACATCGGCATCACCAACGTAATTTTCATCTAAAATACCACTGTCAACCATTGGCTTTTCAGATTGTTCATTGTTTGAACAACCACCTAAAAAA
Organism: Guptibacillus hwajinpoensis; assembly: GCA_016841285.1. Taxonomy (GTDB): domain Bacteria; phylum Bacillota; class Bacilli; order Bacillales; family Bacillaceae_J; genus Schinkia. The sequence goes on from JAENZK010000253.1 coordinate 1,608, forward strand.
GAGAAAAATGCTAATCCGCAAATTGTGCTTATGAGTAATTGTTTCATGCTTTAACCTCCTTTGATTTCCTTACTTAAAGTCTATCAGAGAATAACAATTCCTCGGGAGTGTAAATCCAAACAAAGAAGGCTTAGCTTCAATGTAGAAAATTACACAAGGGTTAAAATACAGACTAAATCCCTTGATATACCTACGTTTTTTAGTACTCATGTAAAATTAGAAAAATTCAAACAACTTTTAATTGAGAATTATTATCGCCATTTTTTCGACAACTATGGTATTTTTATGAATTATTCAATGAAAATCTTTCAAAGAAGGTTATTGTTTCCTTTGTAGTAATGAGATGAAACTTGATATATTGCGGTATAAAATCAAATTTTGTAACTGACATAGAGGTAACAGATTCACCAAAAAAAATTATCGCCCACTATAGTTTAAGTTCAAAATTACAAAAACCCGGAAATAAAAAAGTAGCATCACAGCCTTTGTTTGCCATGATGCTAACTAATATAAATCTCTCTTATTCCTTGCATTATGAATAATTCGAACTATTTCAATACTCTCATCTTTAATACGATAAATAATTCTATAATTGTTAAATATTTTTTCTCTAATCATTTCATTTTTCATCTCAGGTAAAATTCTTCCAGAATACGGAAATACGGCTGTTGTTTCAATTGAATCAATAATTCTTCTTGCAAATATTTTGGCATATTCCTCCGAATCTTCAGCAATGTAGTTGCAGATTTGTTCTAAATCCTTAACAGCAGATTCTGCCCATCTTAATTCAACCATTTCCCTAGTTTCTCCTTAACTTCACTATGAGATAAAGTATTTCCTGCGTTTAATTCCCTGATTCCTCTTTCAATTTTGGACCTGTTATATAACTCTCTCATTACTTCCTCTATAGTTACATTTTCCGGTAATTCTTTGATGATTCTTATGATTTCTTCCTTTGTGCTCAATTAACACACCCCCATAAGACTTTTATTTATTGTTATTATATACCAAATAAAACAATCCAACATTAACTTTAGCTGTAATCAGAAGGATTATTCTAACAGGTGTTAAATTAATCGTTCATACAAAAAGAAAAAGCATTCCTGTTTAAGAAACGCCCCAGTTAACTTAAAAACGGAGGTAACAACAATAATAATATTGTAATAGAAATAAGTGACTTTGATACCCATTTGGGGAGTTTTTCACCACCTTTACCTGTGTACCAACCGCTAAACTGCAATTTATTCCTATACAGTAGAAAAAATACAAAGAGAATTGCTATATAACCCATCCAGCCATATTTATCGGTGTTAACCCCTATTTTTGAGTATAAATAATATAAAAGGGAACCTAAAATTTCATAGAAAAATACAAAAATAACAGTAAGTCGTATTAACTCCAATAGTACCCTCACCAATACCATCCTCTACCACTAACCTTTAATCTTACCATCATTCACCAACGTATTCTTAAACTAATCTACTCATTAGAACAATAAGCAATTGATCTTATTAAACAATCTAAATCTTTAGGTAAATACTTCACAATCATTTATACATCATCATAAACTTAATTCCTTAAATCTGCTATCAGTGCAAGAAGAAGCCATCTTTTTGAAATCATGGTAGATTTTTGTGAATTACAACGATAAGAAGTATGTAAGTTTATGCATTAACTAAAATTGTTCAATCAAAAAATTAAACGTATGTTTTCTTCACTCTTTATATTCTCAAGATGATGTAATTCGATTTCTTCAATATTAATATGTCGTTTTTTTAATTTCCGATCATATTCGCCTGCCCAAAAACGGATTAATTCAGCTTCTTGCTCTTTTTTAATGGATTGTTTCAAATAATTTAACAAATCATTTAAAAACACTAAACTCCAATTTCCCTCGATACCGTAAACATAAGGTTTATCGTTATAGCCCTTTAAATCATATGGTGGATTGCTCCATTCAAATATATTTAACTGTCCAAAAGCTGATTCGTCTGCTGCGTGTAAAATCATGGCATCATCAGGCATTGAATGCCACGGCTGTTCATGTGTATCTTCAGTAATCGGATATAATTTTTTTAATTCTTTTACTGTAATTTCTGCAATCCCAGTACAATCAATTGTTGGTAGAGGTTTATTGGCTACAAGTACAGAATATAAAGTCATTGGTTCACCCCTTTTTTAAAATATTACGCTTTTTATACGTGAAATAACAAAAGGCTTTTCTCCTTCTTAAGAAATGCCTTTTTTCACTTAGTTAACTTTCCCGTCATTTAGACTTAACCAAATGACATTGCCATTAAGGGGAGCCTTCTTCAGTTTTAATCATTATGGTTTGATTGTTTTGATTCCAAGCTACTTCTGTGCCGATGTTCTCGGCAATGAAGCGAACCGGCACCAAAATGCGGCCGTTTATTATTGCGGCCGGCGTATTCAACATTACAGTTTTCGCCGGAGCTTCATCATCAAAAGTGTTGACCATAGCCTTATCACTCCCAACAGTGAGGTGAATAATCATTTTGTTGTTTTGCAGTGTGGCGGTATTCGTCGATGCATCCCATGACACGAGATAGCCTAATGCTTCGGCGATCCCTCGGATTGGGGCCAGTGAACTGCCATTTTCCAGAACAGGCTCTTGGTCAAGATAGATCCATTTGTCGTTAAGATAAACATTGATCTTACGGTCCTTCTTGATAGGGCTTTCAACCTTGATCCAGCTTTCATCAGCCTTCTGTATATTGGCATATCCATTTTTGAAGAAAGCAGGACTATCATCGGTGGCAGGAGTCACTTCTTTTCCCGATTTATCAAGGTATCCCCATTTCGTTCCTATCATAAAACTTCCTAGGCCTTCACTGAAGTTTTGCACATTGTCATATTTAAAATTAGTGATCATCATGCCGCTCGTATTGATGAATCCAGCTTTTCCATTTTTCCACAGAATACCTACGCCGTCTCGAAAGTCCCCTGCAGACTCGTATATAGCCGGTACAAATACTTTGCCATTCCCAGCAAGAAAGCCATGTTTCCCGTCTTTCTTGACTGCAGCCATAATTCCTGAGGATTCTTGGCTACCATAGATGTTTGTGTATTCAATTGGTGTTAAGATGTTTCCGTCCCAATCAATAAAGCCGTAAAGATCACCCTTCTTTGCAAGAATACAGGTGTTCCAGTAATTCAAGGCGGTATATCCAGTTCCGTTAAGTATTTTCCCTTCTTTGTCAATCAAATACGATAATCCGTCTTTTCGGGCGATTCCTTTTTCACCATCATAGTAGAGGACCGAGCTTAAACTGCTATCAAAGGTTTTAATAATATCACCTTTTGTGTTGATGGCCATAATGGTATTTCCCGACTGCATGACGCCGATCCCATTGGTAAAATCGGTGGCGAAATCATATTTGAGCTCGGAAACCACATTTCCTTCTTCGTCGATATAACCGTACTTGGAAGTAATGTTGGCATCCGATGTATTCATGACCTTTCGTATTCCGTCATAGGAAGGATAGATATAACCGTAAGATTCGCTTCCTGCTTCTGCGTAGTCGGACAAGCCTGACATAATTAAGATTGCAGTAACTAAAAAAATAAGTTTTCCTTTCATTTAGAACCCTCCTTTGAATATTGTGTATACAGGTAGATTAACGTAATTGGTATAGGCGACCATAACCTCTTTCTATCACTACAAATTCTTCTTTATTATCTGGAGAAGAAAACCTCGTGTATTCAACCTTTGTTAGTAGATTTGGAAGGGACGGTACTATTATGAAAAATACCCCTATCGCAATTATTATTCCTTTTATACCTGCATCATTGAACAAATAAATTAGCGATACTATTGCCACAATTATAAGCAAATTAGATAATGCCTTATGACTAATCCCGTTTGGCGGTGTCCCTATTTGAACAAATACTCCATTGAATTGTAATGTTAGCAAGGCAAAAAGTAATAAAATACTTGTAATAAATGTGATAATAGCTACCTTTAAAAATTCTTTTGTATTACTTTTTTCCACTCTTTATCACCACCGTTGAACAAAAATAGTAAATCCTTCTTTATTAATCCTGCCCGATAGCACAAGAAGCGACTGCCTCATTCAGCAATCGCCCCACAATAGATAAAAAGGATTTTTTAAATTATATTCAAAATGTTGTAGTTAAATAAATCGATACTTTTTGGACATTTGCGTAATAACCAAAATAATCGTTAACCCTACAACAAAGTACCACAAAATACTAAATGGCAATAAAAACAATAATACGCTAAATAAAATAGCTATTAATAAACTATATGTAATTGAATGCAGATTCTTATTTTTATTTTGAATTAAATTATACAAACCAAATGGAATTGCAAAGGTAAATATCGGGATATAAATAGTTTCAGTTGACATTATAAGAAAGGATAATGAAAGGACCGCTATTATAAAACTAACTAATGTAACAAGTGTTTTTCCAACTAATGCTTTACCCAATATATAAAAATACAGTAGCAGAAAAGTAATTGTTAATATAGTGCAAATTCCTACAGTTAGCACAAATGAATCACCCCAGAAGAAAGCCAATACTGATAGACTACCTAAAGAAATACATGGCAACAGTAATATTAAGGTATTTTGCTCTTTATCTACACTCATCACATTTGTAAAACCTACAAGGAATAATAATGTTAATGGAGTAGTTAAATACCCCAACTGCAATTGTTTAATATGGCTAATTTCAAGATTGCCCACTATTATAATAATTAGTGAAGCACTAATTTGTCCAAGTATCAGATAAATACTTGATAATTTATAAGTTTGAGTAAGTTTAGTTGTAATTACAATTATTATCAATCCAATAAATAAAGCTATATAGTACATAATTCCCCCTCCTATTACCCGACCGCTGTTAATCCAAATATTTCCTTAACCTAATTATACAGGATATGGTAATAGGAATGAATAATCTTTTTTTCAACTAAACTCCGTTAGTAAAAAAGCGGCTGCTCAATTGAACAATCGCCCCGCTACTTTAATAATTATATTTAAGTTTATTTCTCTTTTATGAAATAAAACCATTGTCCATTTTCTTGTGACACAAATCCTGATAAAGCTGATGAATTCTCTACTGTATTTTGTTCTTCTGCTGTTATAACTGTTTTAAGGTCTTTGCCTTCAAAAACCTTATTTTCAAGTGCTTCTTGTTCCTCTACTGTTACAACTCTAATTTTATCTCCATCATTAACATCAACTTGTTCTTT
>JAENZK010000254.1 GCA_016841285.1 Guptibacillus hwajinpoensis
CGGCGCCCTGTTTTTTCTGTATAATATTTAACCGCTTTGATTAAATCCGCTAGGTCATATGCCTTGTTGATCGGCATTAAGCGGCTGCGAAGCTCTGTGTTTGGAGCATGTAAGGAAATGGCAAAATTAATTTGCATCCCTTCATCTGCAAAGTCATATATTCTTGGAATAATCCCGCTTGTTGAGACTGTAATATGGCGGGCACCAATATTTAGCCCTTTATCATCATTAACAATTCTTAAAAATGATAGGAGTGAATTATAATTATCAAACGGCTCGCCAATTCCCATTACAACGATCGAACTCACTCTTTCATCACTTTCGTCCAATGCCTTTTGGACATTTAATACTTGTGCAACTATTTCACCAGGCTCAAGATCACGCTTTAACCCACCTAATGTCGAAGCACAAAATGTACAGCCGATCCGACAGCCTACCTGTGTAGTAACACAAACTGAATTTCCATATTCATGTCTCATTAATACAGTTTCAATTGAATAGCCGTCGTGAAGTTCAAATAAAAACTTAAGTGTACCATCCTGTGACGTATGTTGAACAAGGGTTTTTAACGTTGTTATAACAAAATGATTCGCTAATTTTTCGCGTAATCCTTTCGATAAATTCGACATTTCCTCAAAATTTCCGACACGTTTTTTATATAACCAATCAAAAATTTGAGCAGCTCTAAACTTAGGCTCCCCTTGTTCCTTTAACCATCTTTCTAATTCATCTAATTGAAGTGAATAAATCGATTGTTTATGAGTTGATTCCATATTCATTACACCTGCTTCCTAAAACTTGCGATAAAAAATCCGTCTGTTCCAAAATAATGAGGAAGAATTTGAACCTGTCCATTCTTAACATATCCTTCCAATTGTTCCGGCATTCGATCGATTAAGGTCTCGTCGATAATAAATTCCTTGTTTTCTGTCAGAAACTTTTCAACAACATCTGCATTTTCTTCTTGATCAATTGTGCAGGTGCTATATATTAATGTTCCTCCGTTTTTAAGTAACGGTGCCACACTGTTTAAAATACTAAGCTGGATTGTTGCCAACTGTCCTATATCTTCATGCTTTTTACTATATTTGATATCAGGCTTACGTCGAATGACCCCAAATCCCGAGCAAGGTGCATCAACTAAAATGCGGTCGAATTCATCGTTGTTAAACTGATCTTGTAAATGACGACTGTCACTCACCAAAGTTTCAACGTTTGATAGACCTAAACGCTTCACCTGATCCTCTATTAATTTTACTTTATGGGGATGTAAATCTACAGAAATTACTTTTCCTTCATGACCGAGTAATTCTGCAATATGAGTAGTCTTACCACCTGGTGCTGCACAACTGTCGAGCACCTTGTCACCTTTTTTAGGCCCTAGGGCTCTCGCAACCAGCATGGAGCTTTCATCCTGTATCGTCACATACCCTTCTTGGAACATCCTTGTTTTTGGAAGATTTCCATTGCAAATCGAAATAGCATCTATTGATAAATCACCTTTTTGGGCTTCCACATTTTCTTGCTCCAATAATGAAATCACTTCAGGAACAGTCGTTTTATTGCAATTCACTCTTGCGGTAACTTTAGGAGGCTCAAGTGTACTTTTACAAATTTCTGTTGTTTCTTCTATCCCATATTGCTCTGTCCATTTTTGGATCAACCATAAAGGAAGACTCGTCTCGATTGACAATCGTTCTAAAGGATTTTTAATTTCACCAATGTCAGGTAAACCCTCTCGTTGGATCGAACGTAACACTCCATTTACCATCCCTGAGATGCCACGATGTCCTCTCTTTTTCGCAATTTCAACTGCTTCATGGATAACAGCACGTTCAGGAATGCGATCTAAGTAAACCATTTGGTATAGAGATAATCTTAGAAGAATCATAACCCATAACTCTAGTTTCTTTTGTTTTTTCAAAAAAGGCTTTAAAAAATAGTCCACGGTCATTTTTCTTTGAACCGTACCGTATACGATCTCGGTTAAAAGGCCAACATCTTTAGGACCGAGCCCCGCCTTTTGAATCATTTGATTTAATAATAAGTTACTATAGGCTTGGTTTTTTTCAATATGAAGTAATGTATCTAAAGCAACTTCTCGAACATTATTACTCATTTAAATCTCCTAGTTTCTCACCTGTTGAAATCGTCTCACCGGCACCTCTTAAATAATCACGAGCTGACATTCTTTTTTTGCCGGAAGGCTGTAATTCAGTAATTTTAATAGCAGTGTTATTTCCTGTCGCAACGACAATCCCGTCTTCCTCAAGTCGGATAATTTCCCCCGGATTTTTAGACGAACCATCTACCTTTTCAGCCCACCATACTTTTACAACATGTCCCTTAAGGTGTGTATAGGCCACAGGCCATGGATGAAGTCCACGAATTTGGTTATAAATTTCTTCTCCGAAACGACTCCAATCAATTCTTTCTTGTTCACGTTTAATGTTTGCCGCAAAACTCGCCTCATTATCATCCTGTTTGATTGGTGTTAGTTTTCCGTCTAATAATAACGGTATTGTTTCTGAAAGGAGTTTCGCACCAACTTCACTAAGTTTATCGTGCATTGAGCCAACATGATCCCGTTCGCCGATCTCAACCTCAACTTGGGTTAAAATATCACCGGCATCGAGCTTTTCAGCCATGTACATGATGGTGATGCCCGTTTTCTTTTTTCCTTGAAGAATCGCATAATGAATTGGAGCCCCACCTCTTAATTCAGGAAGCAACGAAGCATGGACATTAATGCAACCAAATTTAGGAGCTTCTAACAGTTCTTTTGGTAGGATTTGTCCAAATGCTGCGGTCACTACTAAATCAGGATTTAATGCTAATACTTCCTTCAATTCCTCAGGGTCACGAATTTTGTTTGGTTGAATGACAGGGATCGAATGCTTTAAAGCTTCAACCTTTACTGGTGGCGGAGTAATTTCCTTCTTCCGACCCTTTGGACGATCTGGCTGTGTTACGACCCCAACAACTTCATAGCCATCTTCAATAATTTGTCTTAATATCGGAACTGAAAAATCTGGAGTTCCCATAAAAACTACACGTGTCATATATCTACACCTTTCTTTAACTATCAACATTATTAGCTTTTCAATATTACTACATACCTTACATCATCATGTAAGGATTCATATCGATTGATATTTGTAACTCACTTCGACTCATTTCCTGCTGATAATGGTGCAGAAGTGACTGCAAACTTTTCCCAAGGTTTGGTTCATCCTTGTATTTTATCATGCATTGGTATCGATATCTATCCTTAATCCTTGGTATTGGTGAAGCAACTGGCCCAAGGATAATCGCTTTATTTGAAAGCTTCGCTCTAATAAATTTAGAGATCTTTTCGGTTACATCAACGACCTTTAACAATTCTGGGTGTGATACAGTAATTAACGTCAAATAGTAAAAGGGCGGGTAATGAAAATTCTTTCGCAAAAGCATCTCGCGACCATAATAGGTCTCATAATCCGGAATTGCTGCAAGTTCGATGCTAAAATGTTCCGGACTATAGGTTTGAATCACAACCTCACCTGGTAAATGATGACGGCCAGCACGGCCACTTACTTGTGTAAGTAATTGAAACGTTTTTTCACTTGAACGAAAGTCAGGGATATTCAGCATTGTATCTGCTGTTAATACCCCTACAAAAGTTACATCCGGGAAATCAAGTCCTTTGGCAATCATTTGTGTACCAAGTAAAATGTCGGCTTGTTTTTGTCCAAATGCAGATAATAGCTTTTCATGGGCACCTTTTTTGCTTGTCGTATCTACATCCATCCGGATCACTCTTGCTTGGGGCAAAATCTTCGTCAATTCTTCCTCTACCTTCTGCGTCCCTGTACCAAAAAAACGGATATGTTCACTATTACATTCCGGACAGGTAGACGGCAAGGCTTCCTCATAGGAACAATAGTGACATTTCATTTTGTAATCGCGCTTATGGTAGGTAAGGGAAATATCACAATGCGGACAATTTAATACATAACCGCAATTACGACACATAACAAACGTTGAAAAACCTCTTCGATTTAAAAATAAAACGGATTGTTCTCCCTTTTGAAGACGATCTTTCAATTTCTCTAATAGACTTTCAGAGAACATGGAGCGATTGCCATGACGAAGCTCTTCTCTCATATCAACAATTTCAACAGATGGCAAGGCAAGAGCATTAATCCTTCCTTTTAATGTCAATAGTTTGTACACATTTTTCTGCGCTCGGGCAAAAGATTCCAAAGAAGGAGTGGCACTACCAAGGATTACGGGGCAATCATGGTTCGCGCCTCGCTTAATCGCCACGTCTCTTGCATGGTAGCGTGGATTCTCCTCCTGTTTGTAACTTGTCTCATGTTCTTCATCGATAATAATGATTCCTAGATTTTCAAATGGCGCAAAAATAGCGGAACGTGCCCCAACAACAACACGAACCTCTTTTCGTTGAACCTTTCTCCACTCATCATACTTTTCACCTGTAGACAGGCCACTATGCATAACAGCCACTTCATCACCGAATCTACCTTTAAATCTCTCAACCATCATTGGTGTTAACGATATTTCCGGTACAAGCATAATCGCTTCCTTACCTTGCTTTAATACTTTATCGATCGCTTGTAAGTAAATTTCTGTTTTCCCACTCCCTGTTACCCCGTACATTAGAAAAACAGCATGCTGCTTGTTTTCAATTGTGTTTATGATTGGTGTAATCGCATTACGCTGTTCCTCTGTTAACGGTAAAGGCTCTGTTTTCTTAAAGGCACGATGTTCATATGGATCTCTGTACACTTCATCAAAGTTTTCTTGTAAAATTCCCTTTTTAACTAATGTTGTAACCGGTGAAGAGGTTGTATCCAACTCCTCAAGCAACCCTTTCATTTCTATCCGCTGTGGCTGTTCAATAAAATGCTTGATAACCTCTTTTTGCTTCAGAGCGGAATTTGCTAAGGAATTATATACCTGTATAAGTTCTTCCTTCGTTATCGCAGGTTGAATTGTTTTCACTCTTTTTTTCTTTGCCCGGTCTTTCACACGATAAACCACTTCGATGTTCCCCTGTTTGATTTCTTTCTGAATGGAAGGAAGGAGCTTTTTATCGTTTTCAATGTCTTTCCAGAGAATGATTTCTTGACTATTTTTGATATGGAGTTCTTTCTCATACTTAACCTTCATTGCAGCCGGAAGCATAGCTTGGTACGCTGTGATTAAAAAGCATAATGTTGTTTCACGTAGCCAAATACCTAACTCTAGCAATTCAGGAGTTAATACTGGTGTTATATCAAGTACAGAGTCTATCCGTTTCAGCTTCTTAACATCTGTATGCTCGGAAATTCCCATTATAAATCCTTGAATTTTCCGCGGGCCGAACGGAACAACGACTCTCATACCGGGCTGTAGAAAGTCCTCTTCCACCCATTCTTCAGGTACTAAATAATCAAAGTATCGATCTGTTTGATTAGCTGGTACATCAACGATCACCTTGGCAATTTTCATAAAAAACTTCCTTTATTGTAAAAATGTTGCGGCTTTCTTTAAAATTTCCTTGGCTGCATCTTGTTTTGAAAGTAAAGGCAGCTCTTGTCTTTCACCTTGCTTCGTATAAATCGTTAGAATATTTGTATCAACACCGAAGCCTGCTCCTTCTTGCGTCACATTATTAGCAACAATCATATCAAGATTTTTTGATTTTAATTTCTTTTCAGCATAGGCTTGTACATTTTCCGTTTCTGCCGCAAATCCTACTAATATCTGCTTTTCTTTTAGTTCACCTAATGTTTTCAAGATGTCAATCGTACGCTCTAATTGAATGACCAAATCGCCATCTTTTTTCTTCATCTTCTGTTCATACCTTGTTGCGGGACGGTAATCAGCAACAGCAGCTGCTTTAATGACAATATCAGTATCATGATAATAGCTCATGACTTTTTCATACATTTCTTGTGCTGATTCAATTTGGACAAAATTAACATTGGCAGGCGGTGTAAGTGATGTTGGTCCTGACACTAACGTTACATCAGCCCCGAAACGACTTGCGACTTCAGCGATCGCATAGCCCATTTTTCCAGAAGATCGATTTGTTAAAAAGCGAACAGGATCAATCACTTCCTTCGTTGGTCCTGCAGTTACAAGGATTTTCTTCCCTTTTAAACTACTAAAGTTTTCACTAAAGTGGTTGTTGACCAAATCAACGATTCTTTCAGGTTCCTCCAATCGGCCTTTACCAACATATCCGCAGGCCAACTGTCCTTCTGTAGGTTCAATGAACTTATAGCCATAGCTGTACAGCTTTTTAATATTTTGTTTTACGGCAGGATGGTCATACATATGTACGTTCATAGCTGGGGCGATCCACACGTGCGCAGTGGTAGCTAATAGTGTCGTTGTTACCATATCATCAGCAATACCATTCGCTAGTTTTCCAATTATATTAGCAGTTGCCGGAGCAACCAATACTAGATCAGCCCAATCAGCTAAATCAATGTGAGCAATTTTCTGAGAATCCTTTTCGTCAAACGTGTCAAAAAAAACATCATTCCGTGATAAAGCCTGAAACGTCAGGGGCTGTACAAATTTAATAGCGGACTGGGTCATAATCACTTTGACGATTGAGCCAGCCTGCGTTAACTTACTTGTTAAAGCAGCAGCCTTATAGGCAGCGATTCCTCCAGAAACACATAATAAAATCTTTTTCCCATTCATAAATGATCCCCCTTGTAAGAAAAGCGCAGGCGCCTTGCTCATCGCCGTACAAACTGGAGGGTCTTCGACTGAGATAAAGGAAAC
>JAENZK010000255.1 GCA_016841285.1 Guptibacillus hwajinpoensis
GTACTTTTAAAATGGTTAGGCTTGAGCCTCAGGCAAAATATCCGATCCATCAGCATCCCGATAAAACAGAGTTTGCCTACGTTTTGGAAGGTGTGCTGGAGGCCAGTATTGGTGGAAAAATATATACTGGGGAGCCGGGAGCATTTTTAACATTCCCTGTTGGTACAAAGCATGGCTTGCATAATCCAGCCGATAAGGAAACGGTAGTGTTAATTGGTGCTGTGAAGGATAGTCTTGAAAGCAGTGACGATAAGTAAAAACAACAGGTAAGGAGTAATTGCTTATTTTAATACAAAATTTTAAAATGAAAAGAATTTACGAGGCACATGAACCAGATGATGGTTTTCGAGTGCTAGTCGACAGGTTATGGCCAAGGGGCGTCAAAAAGGAAGCGGCAAAAGTGGACTTATGGATGAAGGAGATTGCCCCAAGTCCTGAACTGCGAAAGTGGTTTTGCCACGATCCCGAGCTTTTTCCGCAATTCCGCGAATATTACTTGAATGAATTGAAGGAAGACCCACTACATAAAGAGCGGGTCGAATTTTTAAAACAAAAGGTAATGGAAGGGCCGGTTACTTTGTTGTATGCAGCCAAAGATCAGGTTCATAATCATGCAATTGTGCTGTATCAATTTTTGCTCGATAAAAAATAAAAGCTTGGTACATGCATGGCCCATGTTTAGTCCTTCGTTCGCTGATGAAGGACTTTTTTCATGGTCCCCCATCTGGGGGATAGTCTATATATCACTGATGAAGCCCCATTTTATAAAACCCAATCCAAGAAGTGGTCTTCATTTTATTGATGACGACAATTTTTCAAGTCCTCCGCTTAAGGATCTGTCTTCATATCAATGATGAAGACAAAATCCCGTGGCCTCTGCTTCGAAATCTGTCTTCATATCACTGATGAAGACAACAATCCAAGGCCTCTGCTTCGAAACCTGTCATCATATCAATGATGAAGACAAAAACCCGCGGCCTCCGCTTCGAAACCTGTCATCATATCACTGATGAAGACAAAAACCCGTGGCCTCTGCTTCGAATCTTGTCTTCATATCAATGATGAAGACAAAAACCCGCGGCCTCCGCTTCGGAACCTGTCTTCATATCACTGATGAAGACAAAAACCCGCGGCCCCCGCTTCGAAATCTGTCATCATATCACTGATGAAGACAAAATTCCAAGAGCTTCCCCCTAGAACTTGTCTTCATACCGTCGATGAAGCCCGTATACCGCGCACTCCACCACAAAGACAGTCTTCATACAACTCATGAAGCCCACTTTTCCAAAATCTCACCAGGGAATAGGTCTTCATAAAAGTAATTGCACTCCATCCCCACCAAACAACATCCACCACCTACAACAAATCCGAAATCAATGATGAAAAAAACTCCTTGCTTCGCTGTAAAAATGAGCGTCTTTCATATTTCTTCGTCGTTAATTTTTCAGAACGATGGAAGGCATCAATTAAAAACTCATTTCGTATTTTTTCAATAAAAACTGAGTCACGAATAAAGCAATTAAGTTCATCATTAATAAAAAAGCTACGCTTATCAAAGTTGGCTGTACCAAAATCACAAAGCTCTTTATCAATCAAAATAATTTTTCCGTGGTAAAAGCCGTTGGTGTACCGGTAAATTTGACAGCCGGCTTTTAACATTACCTTGAAATATGGGAAGGCAGCCTCTTTTACAAAAGGATGGTCCGCCTTGTAAGGCACAAGAATTTTTACAGTAACACCGCGCTTTTTTGCCGCTAATATCTCTTGCATTATTACAAACCCAGGGACGAAATAAGGAGTACCAATTAAAATTTCAGACTTCGCGTTTTTTATCAAATCAATTAATAAATCCTTAATAAAAGCACCGTCCGTTGGGATGAACTGTAATGGCAAGGAGCCGTACGCTAACTTCGGGAAATACACGGATTCGCCATGCAAGTGCTCCTTCGTTGTTTTTTCCCAATCTAACATAAACTCAGTTTGCAGGTCCTGCACGCCGTCGCCGTGAATTCTCAAATGGAAATCCTGCCAATACCCAAGGTACGGGTCATGTCCCAAATACTCTTTTCCAATATTAAAGCCGCCGAAATAACCGATATTTCCATCAATGACTGTGATTTTACGATGATTGCGATAGTTTAAAGTATAAAAAATGAAAGGAAACCTCGGCTTATTACTAAACGAAAAATGCACACCGCTTTTTCGTAATGAGCGAACCACTTTTTTAGAAATTTGATAGGAGCCAATTCGGTCTAACAGGAGGCGAACTTCGACGCCTTCCTCTGCTTTCTTTTTTAATAAATTCAAAAAATCATGGCTGATCATATCATTTTTAACAATATAAAACAAAATATGAATGTGGTGCTTTGCCTTTTTAATATCCTCAAACAAATGATTATAAAGTTCTTGTCCGTCAGTGAATAATTGCCAATCGGCATGTCGAAGCGGGTAGTTCCGTTTGGAAACAGAATTTAGATGCTTCAAACGGCCGAAGAAAAAGTCGATGGCAAGCCAGGCTATAAAAATTAACAATAAAATTAATATTATAGTCATTAATTTGGGCTCCTCAATCATATTAATTGCTATTAGGTAGTATGCACAACTTGACTTATAGTTAAGAAAAAAATTTTTGAAAAAATTGTCGACTGAACGCTCGCTCAATTTACAAAATTTATGTTATAATGAATTCAGAAAATTTATACCCTTTGAAAAATTTAAAACGTGGTAGAGGGAGTGAGCCAGAGATTCGGGTTCTGCGGCTCAGTTGCGCTCTGGGTTTCGGCTTCGGTTCTGGGCCGGAGTGTCCGACCCTGTGGCTCACGCGGCCAGACCCTGTGGCTCACACTGCCCCTGAAACCCACAATTCATCACAAAAGGAGAGACACATTCATGCTGTTAGTGAACTGGATTGCATTTTTGGTAGTAACTGCATACGGCATTTATCTATTTTCTTACCTCCTGAAAACGAGACATGAATACATCAAACTTGTTAACAAAGTAGAATTTGACCGTAAGTACAAAGAACGTTTGGACAAAATTTGTGTCATGGTGTTCGGACAAAAGAAGCTTTTGAAGGCTAAGAAAAGTGGAATTATGCATGTCATGATGTTTTATGGCTTCTTGCTTGTCCAATTCGGCGCAATTGCTTTTATTTGGAAAGGACTCGTGCCAGGGTCGCATCTGCCGTTTGGACCGTTTTATCCGGCGTTTACCTTTTTCCAGGAAATCGTGACGCTGATGATTTTGGTGGCTGTTATTTTTGCCTATTACCGCCGCTATATTGAAAAGCTTGCTCGTCTTAAGCGCGGGCTCAAAGCGGGTTTGGTTCTTATTTTTATTGGTACATTAATGCTTTCGGTTTTACTTGGAAATGGGATGGGCCTAATTTGGCACGGTCATGAGCCGTCTATCGCTGAGCCGGTGGCAGGCGCGATTGCTACCATTTTTGCAGGCTTCAGTAAACCAGTGGCAGTGACGATTTTTTATATCGCTTGGTGGATTCATTTATTCGTATTGTTAACGTTCCTTGTTTACGTGCCACAGTCTAAGCATGCCCACTTGATTGCCGGGCCACTCAACGTCTTTTTCAATCGATTAGACGCCCCTGGTAAGCTTAGACCTATTAATTTTGAAGATGAAACACAAGAATCTTTTGGGGTTGGAAAAATAGAGGACTTCACGCAGCACCAGATGATTGACTTTTACGCCTGTGTAGAGTGTGGTCGTTGTACAAGCATGTGTCCAGCAACGGGAACAGGAAAGATGTTGTCGCCAATGGATTTAATTGTTAAAATGCGTGATCACCTTACAGAAAAAGGGGCGGCGATCACATCACGAACTCCGTGGGTACCGGCTTTTGCTTTTTCCAATACGGTTGGAAATCAGTTGGCCATGCAAGCCGCTGGAAAAGGAGCAAGCGAATCTGCTGCAGCCTTAGCAATTTATGATAAAAGCTTAATTGGTGATGTAATCACGGAAGAGGAAATTTGGGCGTGTACAACGTGCCGCAACTGTGAGGATCAATGTCCGGTTATGAATGAACATGTTGAAAAAATAATCGACCTGCGCAGGTACCTTGTTTTAACAGAAGGTAAGGTGAATCCTGACGCACAGCGCGCTATGCAAAACATTGAGCGTCAAGGCAACCCTTGGGGCATCAGCCGTAAAGAGCGCGAAAACTGGCGTAACCTTCGCGACGATGTTGTGATTAAGACTGTAAAAGAAATGCAAAAAGATGGCGAGGAGTTTGAATATTTATTCTGGGTTGGATCCATGGGTTCTTACGATAACCGTAGCCAAAAAATTGCTTTATCATTTGCAAAATTAATGAATGAAGCAGGCGTTTCGTTTGCTATTTTGGGCAATAAAGAAAAGAACTCTGGGGATACACCGCGTCGCCTCGGAAATGAATTTTTATTCCAAGAGTTAGCGGGCGGAAACATTGCTGAGATTGAAAAGAGCGGTGCGAAAAAAATAGTAACGATTGACCCGCATGCCTACAATACATTGAAAAATGAATACAATGATTTTGGACTTGAAGCCGAAGTTTATCACCATTCTGAGGTATTGGCGCAGCTATTGAAGGACGGCCGTTTGCAGCCAAAATATGAATTGGATGAAACAATCACATTCCATGACTCTTGTTATCTTGGCCGCTACAACGAAATTTACGAGCAGCCACGTGAAATTTTAAAAGCCATTCCAGGTGTAAACCTTGTTGAAATGGAGCGCAATCGTGATACGGCAATGTGCTGCGGTGCCGGCGGTGGATTAATGTGGATGGAAGAGCATGTTGGTGACCGTATTAACGTGACCCGCACAGAGCAAGCACTTGAAGTAAATCCATCGGTCATTTCAAGCGGATGCCCATATTGCTTAACAATGCTAAGTGATGGCACAAAAGCAAAAGAAGTCGAAGACAAAGTAAAAACGTACGATGTAGCAGAATTGCTAGAGATGGCGGTTTATCGTAAGGAAGAAGAGATAGCGCAATAAGCAGGTGGACCACATGGGGGTCGGGCCACAGGGTCGGGTTCTCCGTCCCGTTTGGCGGTTCTGGGCTGGGCGAGCCACAGGGTCGGGAACTCTGGCCCGATTCTGCAACAAAACTGCGGCTCTGGGTTCTGGGTTTCGGGCCTCGGTTTTGAGCCGCAGGGTCAGACCCTCTGTCCCATCGACCCATTGTCCCATCAGACCCATTGTCCGAGCCTATAGTGGGACAAATCGTAGACATAACCGTATTTTTAAAAACGTAAACTCAAGTGATGGACAAAGACTTAATTGCTCGTAAAACTCTTGGCGCTAATACGCCAAACAGGATTTTAAAGGGGGAA
This sequence comes from Guptibacillus hwajinpoensis, assembly GCA_016841285.1. Taxonomy (GTDB): domain Bacteria; phylum Bacillota; class Bacilli; order Bacillales; family Bacillaceae_J; genus Schinkia. Next base: position 5,334 of record JAENZK010000255.1, read on the forward strand.
GAGGAATGACAAGGACAGTGATTGTAAGTGGGGCAAGAACACCATTTGGGCGATTTGGAGGGGGATTAAGCTCTCTATCAGCTGTGCAGTTAGGCGGTATTGCCATTAAAGAAACGCTTCAGCGCGCTGGCATTGACGGATCACAGGTTGGGGAAGTCATTATGGGAACTGTTTTGCAGGGTGGTCAAGGACAAATTCCTTCACGCCAAGCAGCCCGTGAGGCTGGTATTCCTTGGGAGGTCCAGACTGAAACGCTTAATAAAGTTTGTGCATCAGGACTTAGAAGCGTAACATTAGCGGATCAAATAATTCGCGTTGGAGACCAAGAGGTGATTGTTGCCGGTGGAATGGAGTCAATGAGCAACGCTCCTTACTTCATGCCTTCAGCACGTTTTGGTGCACGGATGGGGGATACAAAAATCGTTGACCTCATGGTACATGATGGCTTAACATGCTCCTTCAAAAAAGTACACATGGGTACATATGGAAACAGCACAGCGGAGGAATTCGGATTAACACGCCAGCAGCAGGATGAATGGTCACTGCGCAGTCAAGAGCGGGCAATCGCCGCGATTGAGTCTGGAAAATTTAAAGATGAAATCGTAGCTGTTGAGGTGCCGCAAAGAAAAGGTGCCCCAATTGTGATTGATACAGATGAAGGCCCGCGTAAGGATACATCCCTTGAAAAACTAAGTAAACTGCCACCAGCGTTTGGTCCTGAAGGCACGATTACAGCAGGAAATGCACCAGGTGTTAACGATGGTGCCGGTGCTCTTGTTCTAATGTCTGAAGAACGCGCGCTTAAAGATGGAAAACCAATCATGGCAACGATTGTTGGTCATGCTGCAATCGCTGTTGAAGCACATCGATTCCCTGAAACACCAGGCCTTGTCATCAATGAACTCTTACGAAAAACAGGGAAGTCGTTGGATGATATCGCGTTATTCGAAATTAACGAAGCCTTTGCCGCAGTCGCTTTAACAAGCGGAAAAATTGCTGGCCTTGATCCGGAAAAAGTGAACGTAAACGGTGGCGCTGTCGCCCTTGGACATCCAATCGGTGCGAGCGGCACACGAATTATTTTAACATTAATTCATGAATTGAAACGCCGCGGCGGCGGACTTGGTATCGCAGCGATTTGCAGCGGCGGTGGCCAAGGCGACGCCATCATGGTGGAAGTGGGGTATCAAAACTAGTTCTGGCAGTGAGCAAGTGAGCCAATATACTATGAAGCTAATTTCCGGGTAAGTGGTCGAAATTTCCGGGTAACGCACCACATTTTCCGGGTAAGAGGTCGAAAATTCCGGGTAACGCACCACATTTTCCGGGTAAGAGGTCGAAAATTCCGGGTAAAGCGCCACATTTTCCGGGTAAGAGGTTGAAATTTCCGGGTAAAGT
>JAENZK010000256.1 GCA_016841285.1 Guptibacillus hwajinpoensis
GGCGGCTCATAACCGCTCGGTCGTAGGTTCGAATCCTACCGGGCCCACCTTTTATGCAAATTCGCTTGCGAAGTTAATTTTTCGTTAGCGAATTTGTGTTTAAAAGACAGAATTTAATGAAGTTCAGTCTATCACGCTCACGCTCAATATCAAGGCTGCCTGGCTTGCGCCGCTTCGCTCATCGGGCTTGACAAGGAGCCACCGTGACCGTGAAAAAGTCGGCTGCGGACGGTCGGTTAAGGCTAATAAAAGAAGCGAAAAAAGTTTGCTGGTAAAGAACAAAAAATTTCATTTGCGTATCTTTTGATACGGGTGTAAGATATATATGTAGACCTTACACCTGTGATAATGATACTATTTTCGTATCATTATATACGATATGCGTAACATTGTCAAGAGGATAATATGAAATTATTGAACAGTGTTTTGGAGAAATTGGCAGCAGGTGATGTGCCTAATAAATTTACTTTAAGGATGGGTGAATTAATTCGTAAGGCTCGTGAAGAATCAGGATTTAGCCAAAGGGAGTTAGCAGAAAGAATTTATCGGAGACAAGCAGCACTTTCCGATATGGAAAATGGAAAAATGGAGCCTAATGCAAGCACTCTTGTTTATTTAGCATTTAATTTAAATAAACCGATCTCTTATTTTTTTCCTAAACCTTTCAGGCCAGATATTGATATAGAAGATTTATCAGAACTTGAAAAAGAAATTCTCATTTACGCTAGGAAACTTAATCAAAGCGACCAAGTAAAAGTTGTAGCTCAGTTAAGAGCCTTGTCCGAGTTATAATAAGTTATATAAGATTATTTCTTTTGTAACTGGTTAATTAATTTATATTAAAAGGAGGGTTTCTCATATGTCAATTCTTGAATATGCATACAATTTTTTTAATGCTCCAATAATTGTTATTATCGGTGGAATTTCGACACTTGCAATGTTAGGTGCATCTGTTTATACAGCTTATTTAATTATTAAAGGATTTGTGCCTGTTTGGTACAGATTAGGAAAAGGATTATCAAAAAGGAAAATTGCTATATTTGCTTTATCACCACAAGATAATGAGTTGCAAAATTTATTAATTGACTCAAAAATATTTTTAAAAGACAATATTATCAAAGTAACCGATAAGGAATTAAAAAAGGCAAGTGAGCATACTTTGCTTTTAGTTCATTTCAAGCCATTTAAAGATTGCCTTGATAAAATTATTAGTAATAAAAAGGATGAAGCAGCTTTGATTGTTTATGCTCCACGATCTGAAGGGGATATCGATGATGAAACAATAATAAAAATCAATTCTGAAAGAAATTCAATTATTGTCAATATGAGGGGAAGATTGATCAATGATATCCTCACAAGCATGATTACAACTGGCTATGAAAAAAAGTGAAATAGTTGCAAAATTACGTGAATATGTAAAGAATAATCTTTCTCCGACCGCAAGAGAAAGAAGTTTAATCTCTGAAATATATACCGCTGTTCATGATTTGTTTTCACGTAATTGTATCCAAATAGGATCTTTTCCACGGTTTACTGCTATCAGGCCAATTCATGATTTGGATATTCTTTACATAATTGGTGAATGGGATGATGAGAGTCATAATCCCAATGAAATCCTACAAGATGTAAAACATCAAATCGATACAGAATTTGAAAATCCCACTAACTATCATTTAGATTCTTCTCTTCAGACCCATTCTGTCACAGTGATATTTACCGATAATGGAGATGAGGTTTTTTCGATAGATATTGTTCCAGGATATATTTTTGGCCAAAATGAATTTGATCAAGACATTTATAAAGTTCCTGAAATTGCAAACATTCATCACGGTACACCACGAAAAGAATCATACAAAAGTTTACTTAAAGAAAATGAACAAATGCCTTGGATAGTTTCAGATCCAAGAGGCTACATTGAAATAGCTAAAAACGTAAATGAATCAAACAGTGATTTTCGAAAAACTGTAAAATTAATTAAAGCTTGGAAGAGTTCTTGTAAAAGTAAGGATGAAGACTTCAAAATTAAGTCATTTCATATAGAACAGATATTAACAAAATTTTTTCAAGAGAATCCTTATGTAGATATTTTTGATGGAATTTTTGAGTTCTTTATTACACTACCTAATTGGATAGAAGAACCCAAAATACCTGATAGAGTTGATGATTCAAGGTTCATTGATGATTATGTTAGCGAATTATCAATTGAACAAAAAACCAAAATAATCCAGGCAAGAAATTGCTTCTTGAAGAAACTTGAAGAGATTACACCAAGTCTTTCAATTGAAAAATTAATTGATGGTTGTTTTTACGAACGTGCTAGCTTAGCTGAACAGTTCATGTTTGATTTTAGAATTCCAACTTTTATTGATAATGAGTATTCATTTGAAATATTTGGAAAACTGGAAGAAAGAAGAGGATATCCCCCAAAATACTTACCAGCTAGTGGGAAAATAGGTATAGACCGTAAGATTTATTTTGATATTAAGAATAGAAAACCAAAAGTTGATTCATTTTATTGGAAAGTAAAGAACGATAACGGCTGCCCCGAACCCAGGGGAGACATCACCAAAAATCATACTAAGAAGGTGCCAGAGAACACTAAGTATGGAGGCACGCATTATGTTGAATGTTATGCAGTTTTGGATAATGTGTGTGTGGCAAAAGCCAGACAATATGTGTAATTGGAGTATTACAGTTAATTATTTTTGGAAATCTCCAATCATTATTGGTCTCGTTTTGAAAATTCGTTCAATTTATGAAAGGACATTTCTCATGCCAATTAGATATAAATACATAAATTGTCCCATTGACAACAGGAAAGTGAGATTATCTGGATTAGAATTAGATGTAAAAGGTGGTAGAGGTAATCAGAATCTATTCCATCAAAAACCAAATTTCATTTGTGATGAGTCTGCTCTAAATAGGTGCAAAGAAAAGAATTGTGGATATGCAAAGGAATAGCTTTGTGCAATTTGTGTGCAATTATTTTTGCTAAAAAGGTAAACTGAAGTCATAATATCATTTCATTTTTCTGAATTCTTTATCCTGTTTGGATTTTAGTTCTTATCCGCTCGGTTTCGATAGCTATTTTTATCAGAAGCTTAATGGGAATCATAAAGAAAAATAGAATTTGTAAATTAGCAAGTTGCTTAAACCAAAACTTTGTTCTAATATTACGTTGAACCGTATATCATACTAATTTTTCTTGTTATACTGATTATTTGCAGCATATCTAATAGTTGGATGCTTCCATCATAATTAAGTAAGAATAGGGTCAAAAAATTATGCCATTAAATATTATTATCCCTGATGAAGACACGAAATACCTTAATCCACCTGCATTGACAGAGTTAGAGTCTTCAATTCGGAAGTTTTCCGACGAATTACTAAAGGAAGCTAGTCGTCTCGAAGCTGCCAACAAAACTGCTGCAGGAAATCCAGAAATAATCAGTAGCATGATAAAAGATGCTTATCTACTATTGAGAAGAGGATACAGAAAGCCACAGAAAACCGTGTGGCTTGTTGGCGCACAGGTTATCTCTGTAATAACCACTTTTGTTACTGGTTTGCTCGCAGATTTTGACAAGCTCAAGGAACCAAATGCAATGATTATATTCATAGTATTCTTGAGTTTAGCAATCACAACCAATGTTATCGTGTTGGTTAAGGAGTGATGAGATGAAAAATATTGATCTTGAAGAAAAACTGACTACAGCAGCCAAACAAGCCCTTGACGAGCTTGTTGAAGATTACAGGAATCGAATTCTAATAGGCGCAACAGAGTCTGCATCAAGCCTTACTGGTGACATCCAAGAGATTTCGGTACATGACATTCTCTCTAGTGTAAATCGAAACCAAATAAGACGCGTATCTTCACTGCCAAGAAATTTTGAACTGATTTTGCGTCTTTATGGCGCTCTTGGTTTTCTCATGGGAGCGTTTGGAATTATCTATTTTCTCTACAATAATTTTTATTCGGATCTGGGATCCGAAGAACGCATAGTCATAATAATTAGTATTAGCGGTTTGATTATCTCAGCTATAAGTTTTCTGTATCTGAAAATTCGTGAGAAACGAGATATTATATCTACAGAACAAGAAGGGTTTAGCTCTCAAAAAGCAGGATTTTCAATGTCTTTCATTAAGAAATGGCAGGATATTGAACTAGCAGCAAGAAGCCTAGTTGCATCTCGCCAAGGAGAATCGAGCGCAAAAGAACCCATTTCAGTATTAATCAGTAAGTTACGTGAAGATAATGTATTAAATTCAGACGACGAGACACGTCTCAAGGAAATTCTTGCTCTTCGTAATAAAATTCTCCACGAAGGTCTTGAAATTAGCCGTGAAGAATTTGAGCAAGCAATAAAAGATGGAAACAGGATTCTATCAAAAATGGTTTCGCGTTCATAATTCTGAATACTAGAAAACATCAAATGCACCCAACAAAGCGTGCACCTGACAAGTGGGAGTCTGTGCGGTTTGTAAGCATTTTTCTGGCTTCGAGTTTTTTCCAAATCTCAAACAGAGTCCACGCCCGCCCACTTGCGGGTAACATAAACTGTTGGTATAAAAATATTATCTGAAAAATTATAGAATATAGCCCAATAGGAATCATGTTATTATCCGCTCGGTTGTAGGTTTAAATCCTACCAAGACTATCTGATGTTTAATTGATAGGAAATTTTTAGGCATTTTTAAACCGCACTATAAACAAAATTGAATAAAAGAGGGTTTATTATGTTATCTGGATATGAATATATCATTTCTAAACAAATTCAATGGGCAAATAATCGCAATTTACCTTTGATTGACAGTGAAGGTTACCGAGGAAGACCTACTTATACGCTTGATTTAAAACAAAATTTATTTGAAACCCTTCTCGAAAAAAATCAAGATCAGTTCCTTCAGGGTAATGGTCAGGAAATTCTTGGTTCGAAGCAAAAACCAGCAAAGATGCAAGCTTTACATTCATCCTCAGCCCTGGGTGTAAACATCTTCCAGTATTGGCAAAAAAGGGGATTAATAAGTGAGATTGCATCGGCGTGTGGTTTCTGCAATCGTGGAAGTCAAGTTTCTGAGCGCATCGTCTTTGAAGAGAAATACACGATCGATTCTAAATTTGTCATTCCCCCAAATATTGATGTCGTTATTCATAATAATGATTCTTCAAAGTATAAATTGTTTGCAATCGAGTGTAAATTCTCAGAAGCCTATGGAGGCAGAAGGCATGGCGGTTTGAAGTCAGCGTATCTGGCTGAGCAAAATCTATGGACCGACTTGAGTAATTTAGAAAAATTAGCAAAAGAGATAAGTCCTGATGATGAACGATATTCCTATCTTCATTCTGCTCAACTAATCAAGCATATATTAGGATTGAAGACTAAGCTTGGGAATAAGGATTTTAGGCTGCTCTATCTCTGGTATGATGTTTTAGGAAGGGAAGGCGCAGATCATAGGGCTGAAGTCGAAGATTTTACTGAGGTTGTAAAAGTAGATGGGATAAAATTCCATGCAATGACCTATCAAAAGCTGATTGTGATTCTTGATCGATATTATCGCGAGGAACATTTGAAATACATAAAATATATAACAGAGAGATACTATTGAACCAAAAAGTCATTTTAGAATGACAAACCGAATTGTTATAAATTGAGTCTAAATGCAATACAGAAACATAAGAATGATATTAGATTGCGGCCGTCCTTGGTTATTGTTGGAAATCAACAACACAGAAGCTATGATTTATTGGGAACAAAAGCCAACCCTTTTCTTAAATGGTTTTATTTTTATCCAGCCAGAAGAAATTTGGTCCTGTATTCTTCCCCAAATAGATATAATAATGGAAGGGCATTTCAAAACTAAGTTAAAGAGTTTTATAAGAAGCAAAACACTTATTCCTATAATTCTTGATATGATCGACACATTAGATATTCCAGCATTTAACCAAAAGTGGTCTGGAAAAATTCTGGAAGAAGAGTTGGAACAAATAACTAAGTTTGATATGATCGATCAAGTTGATCATTTTACAATTTAGGGGTTAATGAATAACCTAAACGTGAAATCTTCACTGCATTGCAGGTTTGAAGGTTGCATAGTCCATGTTCTTTTTTATAAACATAATCTGATCTAATATCAAAAAGGTAAAAATTTTGTACAATGGAGGAATTCTAAATGACTGAAAAGCAATTAAGATTAACAAACATTTTGTTGGTTCTAATTCTCATTACTTTGCTAATAAATTTAGTTGTTGATTTACTACCCTATATAATCACTGGAAGATTATTAGGTTCCTTTTTTACATCAAATAAAACCTCCCCAATGATAACTTTTTCTACACAAACACTTGACCCTGAAAAGTCACCGTTGTTTTTCTTATCAACACAATCCCCATAATTTGAAACATTAAATCCAATTATCTGTTTGATTATGCAACATCTTTTCTGTAATTTAGTCTACATGTAATAACAGGATGCTTAACAAGCAAGTAAGGTGGATAATCTCTCATGCAATCCAAAGAAAAGTTTTCACTCCTTCGTTCGATCCTCAAAACCCTTGGTTTAACGTCTGAAGCCATTGATGACATCGTTGAAAGAATTGTTGACTTATTAACTTTCAGCGATGAAAAATCGGATAAAAAACCCGAATATCCTTATCATATCCGCGACGATTTTCTCTCCAAAGCTGAGCATAGTTTTTTCCTTGTCCTGGAAC
>JAENZK010000257.1 GCA_016841285.1 Guptibacillus hwajinpoensis
CCTTATGGCTGCTATGTTTCAAATGCAAGGACTTGACGAGACAACTGAACAAAAGCTTATAAAAGCGAAAAGAATAGCTCCTGAGAAAACTTTAATCGATCTTGGGTTGGGCCAATTTTATTCGGATATTGGTGAATATCAAAAGGCCATTCCCTTTTTCCAAAAATTAATAGATACAAATGCTAAAATCGAGCATGCGAATGTCCACCTGTTATTAGCGGATGCTTATGTACATACTGGGCATTTCGAAGAGGCTCTTGAAAGCTATGAAAAAGGGCTTGCAGATAAAGTTGAAATTAATGCGCTGTTTAATTACGGATTAATGGCTTATCAACTTGAACGTTATGAGCTTGCCGCAAGTAAATGGAATTAACTTAAATTTATGGATCCTGATTATGTGCCGGTATACCTTTATTTAGCGAGAGCCTACGAACAAATGGGTGCCCTAAACGAAAGTTATCAGACCGCCCGGTAAGGATTGCAAATTGATCCAGAATATAAAGAACTGCTTGTGTATGCTGCAAAAATCGCTATGAAAATACACAAGCATGAAGACGTGGAGGCCAAACTTTTAAAAGCAATCGAAATTGATTCAGGCTTTATCGAGGCTATTCAATTATTATCTAGCTATTATCTTTTTCATGAGCAATATGAAGAGGTTGTTAATCTGCTTGAAAAAGTTGCTGAAGCTGACGAATATGACCCGCAATTTGACTGGGATTTAGCCGTTGCAAAAAATAATTTAGATAGATATAAAGATGCATTAAACCACTATGAGAATGCATATACTTCTTTTAAAGACAATATACAGTTTCTTCAGGATTTTGGTTATTTTCTCTTGGAAGATGGAGACCAGAAAAGAGCGAAGGTTATGTTCGAACGAATTCTTGAAATTGACCCACAGTTCGTAGAAATTGAAGAAGAGTTGTTGCGTTTGGAAGGAAAGTAGTTTTTTGTAGAAAGTTTGTAGAAATTTGTCATGTTTTTTAAGCAGGATTTTGTATGTTTCTTAAAGAATTATATTATTAAAACGGAGAGAAGAAACGCAGAGGAGGGATATTTTTGGCAACCCCTGTATCTGTCAATGAAAAGAAAGAATTCGTGCGCTGGTTTTTAAATCATTATCAGTTAAAAAGACGGGAATGTGTTTGGATCTTGAATTATTTAATGAGCCATGACCAATTAATGAAGAATGTTCATTTCGTCGAACAGGCTGCATATTGTCCAAGAGGAATCATTATGTCAACCCATTGTGTGGATGATGTACCGTTTCGATTTTATAAAGATAATGTAATGACAACCGATGCAGAAAAATCCTTTCATGACATACGCTTAAATCGTGATCAAGACATCTACATTCAACTAAATTTCAAATCATCTTTTTCTTGCTCAAATTATGTTGCAGTACTTGAAGAAAATATGTTTATACCAAACCATCTTCAAGTTAATGAAAAAGATCAGCAACTCGCTCAGAAGTTTCTGGAGGAATCCTTACGTTCTTTCCAGAGAGAGAAGCTCCTCACACAAATTGATGAGGCTTTAGACAAATTAGATTTTGATAAGTTTATGCACCTTTCCGCACGTTTAAATTCATTGCTGGAATGCCAAAATACTTCCTCAATATAGAGGAAGGTTTTTTTTTTTCTCAAAAAATGTTTTAATATAAGAAAAGCGAAAGCACCCGGTTAGCGACGTACAAACTGGAGCACTTCGAAATGAGATAAAGGAAACACGACGAGGAACGAGTCGATGTTGACTTATCGTAGTGGAGGAGTGTGAAGTTTGCTAGTCGCTGGGTGCTGAAGCTAGACATTTAGAGGGGGAAACCGCATGAAGTGGGTAAGTGCAGATATTGAAATGTACATGAAAGCAAGAGAATTTGTAGATACTGTTGTTGTACCACTTATACCGATCACGTTAAAGGGTGACATGATTCCTACTGTTGAGATGGGTGAATTTGTTTCGATTCTAGCTTCAGAGCTTGAAAGAGAATATAAAGGCAGACTTATCGTATTGCCCGCCTTTACATATTTAAAAGAAGAAGAGCCATCCACCTTAACGGACAGAGTTAATCTATGGAATAGTACCTTTCTTCAAGAAGGTATAAAAAATGTCATTTTATTGACATCAGATCCTGATTGGAAGCTGAATGAAAAAGATGTACAAGCAACCTTGCTTTGGATGCCTTCCATATCCTTTAAAGATCTAGATAAAAAATACATAGAGCAAATGGTAAAATCACAAATGAAGTCAATCCATTCAATCGTTATCAATCTGTGGAAAAAAGAGAATTGATGCTAATTTTACCCCTGTTTTTTCGACAGATTTTATTGACCAAAGGACAAGTTTGCGCTATCATGGTTATGTCCTAGTAATATGTGTGTTTATTAATGATTTGTCCGGATGGACTATCCTGTTAATAGAGGGGGGAAAAGAATGAGTAAGGGAAATAAAGTAACTAGACGTCAATTTCTTAGCTACACACTAACAGGTGTTGGTGGATTTATGGCAGCGGGCATGCTAACTCCAATGGTTCGTTTTGCGATTGACCCAGTGCTAAAGCCAGCTTCTGAAGGGGAATTTGTTGCAGTTGTTGAAGAATCAAAACTGACAACTGAACCACAACGTTTTGACTTTAAAGTGGACCAAGTGGATGCATGGTACGAGTCAGAGGTAACTATGTCTGCATGGGTTTATAAGAAAGATGATGGCGGCATTCAAGCAATGTCACCGGTATGTAAACATTTGGGCTGTACTGTAACTTGGAATGATCCAAAGTTTGCAAACGAATTCTACTGTCCATGTCATGACGGAAGATATGAAAAGGATGGTACTAATATACCTGGTACACCACCGCTTGCACCATTAGACCTTTATGACCACAAAGTTGAAGGCGGAACTTTATATCTTGGTAAAGCTAGACCACGAGCATAGGAGGGGCGTAATAAATGCTTAATAAAATTTATGATTGGGTAGATGAGCGTTTAGATATTACGCCGGTATGGCGTGATATTGCTGACCATGAAGTACCTGAGCATGTTAACCCTGAACATCACTTTTCAGCATTTGTATACTGTTTTGGAGGACTAACATTCTTCATAACTGTCATCCAAGTATTATCTGGAATGTTTTTAACAATGTACTATGTACCAGATATTAAAAATGCTTGGGAATCAGTATACTATTTGCAAAATGAAGTGGCATTTGGTGTAATTGTGCGCGGAATGCATCACTGGGGAGCAAGTTTAGTTATTGTTATGTTATTTTTACACGTATTACGTGTATTTTTCCAAGGAGCTTATAAAAAGCCACGTGAATTAAACTGGGTAGTAGGAGTATTAATTTTCTTCATTATGTTAGGACTTGGTTTTACAGGTTACCTATTACCATGGGATATGAAAGCATTATTTGCAACAAAGGTAGGTTTACAGATTGCAGAGGCTGTTCCTTTACTTGGACCTTCTATTAAAACATTATTAGCAGGTAGCCCTGAAATTGTTGGTGCACAAACATTAACTCGTTTCTTCGCAATCCATGTATTCTTCCTGCCAGCAGCTTTATTTGGTTTACTGGCTGCCCATTTCATTATGATTCGAAAGCAAGGTATTTCGGGTCCATTGTAAAATACATATGGTTAACATAAGGGAGGGAAGACGATGCATCGCGGAAAAGGTATGAAATTCGTTGGGGATTCTCGTATATCTGCTGAAAGAAAACCCAATGTACCGAAGGATTATTCCGAATATCCAGGAAAAACGGAGGCGTTTTGGCCGAATTTCCTTTTAAAAGAATGGTTGATCGGATCTGTATTCTTAGTTGGATACCTTTGTTTAACAATAGCGCATCCATCACCATTAGAGCGTATAGCTGATCCGACTGATACAAGCTATATTCCATTACCAGACTGGTATTTCTTATTCTTATATCAATTACTTAAATATGAGTATGCATCAGGTCCATACACTGTTATCGGTGCAATGATTATTCCAGGTCTTGCTTTTGGTTCTTTACTATTAGCACCTTGGTTAGACAAAGGTCCTGAACGTCGTCCATCAAAACGACCAGTTGCAACCGGTTTAATGTTATTAGCATTAGCGGCAACAATTTTCTTAACTTGGCAATCAGTAGCGTTCCATGACTGGGAAGCTGCTGCAAAACAAGGTGAAATCAAGCAAACTGTTGAATTCGATAAAGAAGATCCAGGTTATAAAGCTCTTGAAGCTAGCGGCTGTTTAAACTGTCACGGTACAGATTTAACTGGTGGACCAGCAGCGCCTGCTTTAACTGAGACTGGTGCAACTTTATCTGCTGAAGAAATTGCTAATATCGCTGTAAATGGACGTAACACAATGCCTCCAGGAATGTTCAAAGGTTCTGATGAGGAATTAAAAGCACTTTCTGAGTTTATCCACGGTCTAAGTGGGAAATAATGCTACAAATTAAGAGCTGACTTTCATTAGAAGGTCAGCTTTTTTATACTATTTTCAAAATACATCCCTTTATTTCGGAGTTGAGTAAATGAAACTTTTGATCCAATTTCTAGGTATGCCTCCAATTTTATTGCTACTTCTAGTCATTAATATATTTGGTACTACCTGGGGTTATATATGGTATGGTTGGCAATTAGCTGAAACGCCTCCCCGATTTCTACTCTTTGTGCCTGACAGCCCTACGGCAAGCTTATTTTTCGTGATTGTTTTAATTGCATTTTTAATAAAGAAAAATTGGCCGATTATAGAAGCATTAGCAATTGTAACCCTCTTTAAGTATGGGATTTGGGCCGTTGTGATGAATTTATTAGTTTTAAAAGTGGAAGGTAGTTTGCCATGGGAAGGATATATGTTAATCGCCTCTCATTTTGCGATGGCTGTTGAAGGTCTATTATACGCTTCATATTACCGCATAAAAGCATGGCATCTAATAGTCGCAGCTGTTTGGACTTTACATAATGATGTGATAGATTATGTATTTGGAATGATGCCAAGATACGGTGTGCTCAGTGATTTTACCCCACAAATCGGTTATTTTACTTTTTGGTTAAGTATTGCATCAATTTTAATTACATATTGGCTATGTATTCGCGAGAAACATTATAAAAGTACGCTGTTATAGAAGTTCTACTCTTGTCCCTTCTTTCATACACTCATACAAAGTAAATGGGGGGACAAGTGATGATTAGAAAGATAGTAATGGTTTATTTATTTTTGTTATTATTGCTACCACAACAACAAATGACATATGCCAACAATAATACGGGTTGGGCATACTTAGATAATATGGCTGATCAAGCATTAATGCTCGTGAAGCAGGGGAAATATGAACATGCAAAACGGGTAATGGAACAATTTTCAGACCAGTTTTTAAAAAACTATCCGAAAGAAGCCAATATTACTATGAATGATTTACGGGTTATTTCAATAAGTAGCGATGAGGCTATTAAGGCTTTAACAGCGGTATCATTAGAACATGAAGAGAGAGTACGGAAGGTAACACAGCTTAGGCTTGCTTTAGATGCTCTACATTCAGAACATCAACCGTTATGGATGGAGATGGAAAAGCCAGTTTTAAATAGCTTTAAACAAATGAAGGAAGCTGCTTTAGATGAAGACAAAGAAAGATTTAAGCTACTATTTAATATTTTTACGACAAATCTAGATACGATTTATCCAAGTTTAGTCATTGATCTTGACCCAGAGTCTATCTCACGATTAGACTCCCATATTCGCTTTCTAAGCGATTATGAACGTGTAGACGAAAAAAACAAAGAGAATCACCTTAAAATAATGGAAAAGGATATGTTTAAGCTGTTTGGCAAAACTATAACTGATGAGACGGACCCATCTTTAATTTGGGTTATGATCACAACTGGCAGTATTATTCTTTCTGTTTTATTATATGTCGGGTTCAAAAAATTTAGGGCGGAACATATTACAACGATAAAATATCGAAATCGTTAGGGATGAAGGGTTATTAATTGACTAAAAATTAAGCATTTAATAAAATAATAATATAAATATTAACTTTAAAAAGTTAAGCCTCCGGCGGATGCCTCAGATTTTCAGAGGTAGTTTTTCGAGCAAGCTCGAAAAATCTGGGCGCAAATACGCCAAGGCGCATTTGATTACAGGAGGAATCGAAAGAAATGGGCTTTCTAGTTTATTTTGCAATAATCATCCTCATCCCATTATGGGCACAAATGAAAGTGAAGGGTGCTTATCGCAAATATTCTCAAGTTCCTGCATCTTCTGGGATGACTGGTGCTCAAGTAGCGAGAACAATACTGGATAATAATGGATTGTATCATGTAAGAGTCGAGGAAACACATGGAGTATTGTCAGATCATTATGATCCTCGTGCCAAAACAGTACGCTTATCTACAGGAAATTACCACGGGGTTTCGGTTGCTGGTGCTGCGGTAGCAGCACACGAAGTTGGGCACGCAATTCAAGATGCACATGATTATGCTTTTTTACGTTTTAGACATGCTCTCGTTCCTGTCGCAAATCTTGGTTCAAATCTTTCATGGATATTGATTATGATAGGCATTTTTGCGCAGATTTCAGGATTCTTGTTGTTAGGTATTGTCTGTATGTCAGCTGCCGTTATTTTCAAAATTGTAACATTACCGGTTGAATTCAATGCATCGAGCCGGGCAATGGATGAA
>JAENZK010000258.1 GCA_016841285.1 Guptibacillus hwajinpoensis
GCCCCAAGTCATGATATAGCCCGAATTGTACCAATCACTGCTTTCTGGTACGTCTGTTTGATCGCCCCAAATTTGCGGGGATGCTGGCGGTAGATCGGCATACCAATCGTAAAAGCTTAACATTGGACCACCGATTAGTGACATAAAGCGGCCTCCACCGGCATAGCTAAGCATCGACATGGCTGGAATTGGTGAAAATCCAACATTTCTGTCAGGTCCATATTTGATAATCGTATATAAAGTAGAAGCGGCAACGAGCTTTAGAACCTCATCCCACTCAGCACGGACTAGGCCGCCTTTTCCTCGTGCTTGTTTGTATGCTTTTGCTTTTTCTGGGTTTTCAACGATACTCTTCCATGCATCAAGTGGTGTAGAGTTTTCCTTTAATGCTTCACGCCACATGTTTAATAAAATTCCACGAACATATGGGTATTTCACACGAAGTGGACTGTAAATATACCAAGAAAAGCTTGCTCCACGGGGACAGCCACGTGGCTCAAAATCAGGCATATCCGGACCTGTTGACGGATAATTTAGATTTTGTCCTTCCCAAGTCACAATTCCGTTTTTTACAAAGATATTCCAGCTGCATGATCCTGTACAGTTGACTCCGTGTGTAGAACGAACGACCTTATCATGCTGCCAACGGTTGCGATATGCTTGCTCCCAGTCACGATTTTCATATGTAGTCTGACTATGATTATTAGCTTGTTTTTCAATAGGAGTTAAATATTTTAAGCGATTCAATAAAGGGGAACGCTTGTTATTTTTCATAAAATCTCTCCTCACTTCAGATTTTCTAAACATCTTGTATTAGAATGTTTGAATCATTTCCTAATGACAATGAAACAATAAAGATACGACCCTCAACAGTGAGTTTGTTCACACAATCGGCATTTGTCACAAAAAAGACACAAATCATCAAAAAAATCATTATAAATACATAAAAAAATTTTTACCTTTGTGACAAAAATTTGAACTTGAAAAAAGATGTGAGGTTCCTCACATCTTTAGGGGTTTACTTTTCATTACCATTTGTTCTAACAAAGGGATTTATAATTTCATTCGTAATGAAAAAGTTTCAAAAGAAAAGGGGAGTTTGAACATGAACGCGAAATCTATTCAACTGCCATTGCAAACATTTAGTTTAATTGCAGGATTTATGGTGTGGGTTATTTTATCTTCCTTAATGCCTTTTATTAAAGAAGAGATTAATCTATCAGCAAATCAATTGGCATTAATTACTGCTATTCCGGTAGTACTTGGATCTTTAATGAGAATTCCAATTGGATATTGGACCAATCGTTTTGGAGCAAGAAATTTATTCTCTATTAGTTTTTTACTATTAGTACTTCCGATATTTTATATCAGCATTGCAGATACGTTTGTTGATCTCTTGATAGGAGGATTAGTGCTAGGGCTAAGTGGTGCTGTCTTTTCAGTAGGTGTAACATCACTTCCAAAGTATTATCCAAAAGAACGGCATGGTTTTGTTAACGGTATATATGGAGTTGGAAATGTCGGGACTGCCATTACTACATTTTCAGCGCCGGTGCTTGCTAATCAATTCGGTTGGCAAACAACAGTTAGGTTCTTCATCATACTTGTAATTTTTATTGCAGTATTGAACTTTTTCTTGGGTGATAAAAAAGAAACGAAAGTAAACACACCTTTAATGGAACAAATTAAAGGTGTATATAGAGATGAAAAACTTTGGTTCTTGTGTTTGTTTTATTTTTTAACATTCGGTGTGTTTGTTACCTTTACGGTTTATTTACCGAATTTCCTTGTTGAAAATTTTGGCTTAGATAAAGTGGATGCTGGATTAAGAACAGCTGGTTTTATTGCGATTGCAACTTTTCTTCGACCTGTTGGTGGGTGGTTAGGAGATAAGTTTAATTCCTTTAAGTTATTGATGATTGTATTTGCAGCTTTAACTTTGTCTGGTATATTATTAGCATTTAACCCATCCTTGCTTTATTACACCATTGGATGCTTAACGATTTCATTCTTTGCTGGAATCGGAAATGGAGTTATCTTCAAACTAGTTCCGATGTATTTCTCTAAACAAGCCGGTATCGTGAATGGACTTGTTGCAGCAATGGGGGGATTAGGTGGTTTCTTCCCACCATTATTATTATCGCTCTTATTCAATTTAACGGGCCACTATGCAATTGGCTATATGGCATTATCTCAAGTTGCCATGGCGTCGTTAATCATCGTAATTTGGATGTTCTATCAGGACAAATTGAGTATGGCGAATGAGATCATTGACCATTCAACCCAAGGGGTTTTTGTGACTGACTTAAATGGTAAAATCGAAAAGGTTAATCCAGCCTTTACGACGGTGACCGGATTTAGACCGGAAGAGGTAATCGGTCAAAATCCACGCATTTTAAAATCAGAAAAACACCCGCATGATTTTTATGAAGGATTGTGGAAAACGGTAAAAGAAAATGGATTCTGGAATGGTCAAATTTGGAACAGGAAAAAAGATGGACAATTGTATTTAGTTTGGGTAACCATTAATACAGTTAAGAATAATGGTGGAGAAATAAAAAACTACGTTGCCATGTTTAGTGAAATCAAAGAGATAGCCAAAATTTAATTGAATATTATTTTTTATAAGAATGTCGAACATCTTGCAGATACATGAAGGAGCATGATGTTTGACATTCTTTTTAAGTTCTTTTAGGATACCGTTATGGGTACAAAATAGGAGGGAATTTGAATGAAACAATTATCAGCAAAAGAAGTTGAAGCTTTGTTAAAAGCCGGAGATAAGGTAGAAGTTATCGATGTCCGTGAAGAGTTCGAAGTAGCTACCGGCAAAATACCAGGTGCAGTCCATATTCCAATAGGATCTATTGAACTTAGAATGCAGGAATTAGATAAATCGAAAGCATATATTTTCGTTTGTCATTCAGGTGCTAGGAGCGCAGCAGTGACTCGATTTCTTGAGGGGAATGGATTTAATGCAACGAATATGAGTGGTGGCATGATAGAATGGGAAGGGGAAATTGAATAAATCAAATGCTCAGAGGTAAAACCCTGAGCTTCTTTGATTAATTCGTATTTGATTATTAATAATCAGTTTGAGTAAGGTTGCGATCAAGATATTTTTCAATCACTTCACTAACTTGGAAAGAGACTTGTGGTGAATCAAAGTTTTCAAATGAATGTTCACATTCATTTTTGTAGTTCATGGTTTCATCATAATGTGATAAATGTCTTTGTATATCCGCCTCTAAATCCTGTCTTTCCTTTTGTCTGCTTACAACAGTGTCCCGATCTGCATAGATGAATAAGCGAATGACTTTATCGCCATACATCTTTTTAAGCTTTTCTGTTCCCTCGGGATTTAATGTTAAGTATATAAAATTATGGTTTTCAAAAGCCTTAACAATTTCCTCTTCACGAATTCCATATTTGATTCCGTCAATCTCAACACATTCTAAAAACTCCTGTTGCTCTTCCATTTTTGAAAATGTATTTTTATCAACGAAGTGATAGTCTTTCCCATCTGTTTCATAATGTCTAGGTTCTCTTGTTGTGTAAGAAATAACAGTCTCCATATCGAAAACTGTAGAAACCATTTTTGCGATCGTTTTCCTTCCTGAACCATCTGGTCCCGTATAGATGAATATTCTTTCTTTTTCTTTTACTTTGTACATAATATCCTGCCTCCTTCTAAATTTTCTTTCTCTAAGTTTAGAAATCCCCATCAACAACCAATCATTACATGTTGTGCAAAAAAACGGAAATTTATTCCGTGTATTGATTATATCATAAAATGAGAAGAGTCGCAATTTTCAGATTTGTTAATAACAACTACACGGGGTGTTACTGAACAATTTTTTAATTCCGACATAATATAAGGTGGTACCAATCGTTCATTTCATAAACTATCTTATTGTTTTAAAGGGGAGATAATATTGAAACTTATAGCTTTCTATCTGCCTCAATTTCATGAGACAGAGGAAAATAATCAGTGGTGGGGAAAAGGGTTTACCGAGTGGACTAACACTAGAAAAGCAAAGCCTTTATTTCCTGAACATAACCAACCAAGAGAACCATATCAAGACTATTATTATGATTTGACTGATGAAACTGCAAGAGAATGGCAGGCCAATATTGCAAAAAAATATGGTGTATATGGATTTTGTTATTATCATTATTGGTTTAAGGGAAAAAGGTTTCTTCATAAACCATTAGATGCGGTTCTTGAAAAAGGAGAACCCGATTTTCCATTCTGCCTTTCATGGGCAAACGATCCGTGGACTAGAACTTGGACGGGCTCAAATCAGATTCTTGCGGAACAAGATTATGGAGAAGAAGTAGACTGGAAAGAACATTTCGAATTCCTGCTTACTTTATTCAATGATAAAAGGTATATCAGAGTAGATAACAAACCATTATTTCTTATTTACCGGCCAAGTGACATTCCAAGATGTGAAGAAATGTTGGAGTATTGGAGCAAATTGGCCATTGAAAATGGACTTGATGGAATTCATGTTGTTCAAACCTTAAATAGATTCAACAACCCTGAAATAAAAGGCTTCAACGCCCGTCTTGAGTTCGAGCCGGGATACACAATGTATTTAACAAATGGGGTTCGTAGCGGAAAGGTTTTCGATGGTTTTAAGCAAAAATTTTATGTAATGGATTACGATAAATATTGGACCACTATACTTGAAAGAAAGATTAAACCTGAAAGTGGTAAGACTTATTTAGGCGCTTTCGTCGATTGGGATAATTCGGCTAGGGTTGGCGGTAAATCAGCACTTATCTTTAATGGTGCCACTCCTGAAAAGTTTTCCGAATATTTGACCAAACAAATCGAAAAATCGACTGAGTTAAACAATGATCTTTTGTTTATTAATGCCTGGAATGAGTGGGGAGAAGGAACATATTTAGAGCCTGACAAAAAATACGGCTATCAATATTTAGAAGCAGTTAAAAAATCATTAGAAAATAACGGATTTTATATGGGGTGACATTTCATGACTGAACATCATTTTCCTATTAGCCAATTATATCAATTTGTGGATTCGGTTAGCGGTTGGTTGTCAACATCAGAACAAACGGCCCTACTGCACTTGCCGGTTCTTGTTGATCATTTAGATGGAGAAATCGTTGAGATTGGTTCCTTTAAAGGGAAAAGCACCGTTGCATTGGGGCTGGGGAGCAAATGGATTAGTGAAAAGAAACGATCCATTATTGCAATTGATCCATTTATAACCAATGGGTATTATAGAGATTATTTTCAAGAATTTGAAAGAAATGTTCTTAACTACCGTTTAGCAAACTATGTATCTCCGATAAAAAAATTCAGCTATGAGGCTATAGAAGATTGTCCGGAAAACATAGCAGCTCTTTTTGTAGATGGGGATCATAGTTATGCTGGTGTAAAACGAGATATAGAGTTATATGCCCCTAGGGTACTCCCAGGTGGACTTATAGCATTTCATGATTATACTGTTTATTCCGATATAAGAAGAGCTGTAGATGAATTATGTGAAAGTACGGATTATGTGCTTGTTTGTGATTATGATAGCCTACGGGTTTTACGGAAATTTAAAAAGAATAATTAATGAGGATTGCACGATCTAGGAGTCGTTTTAGACCAAAAATATGAAGATGTAATCGAAAATAATTGCGTTAAAAACGTTCGGAAAGCGCGAACGTTTTTTTGCGTCTTTTTAAAAATGAATAAGCCTGTTTTTAGTTAGAGCCGTTTCATTTTAATGCTTGTTTAAATATTATGCTAATGAAATGTTTTTTTTGATGGAAAGGGGAGAGATAATTATCCAAAATTTATTTGAGCATTGCCATGAAAAAGAACTTAAAGAGATTCATTGTAGAGTTGATAAAAGTTTAATAAAAGATTGTATTTGTTGTGAATGGGAAGTTCCGCGGGGTGAAACACAAACTGTTTTTCAAACGGCTGGTTTTAAAGAAATATTTGGATCAGGATTTGTGAGCTATGAATGCGGAACGGCACCATTTATCGTTGTTAAATTCTTTATTGATGGTCATCAAGTGGGTGACAAAATTAAAGTATTTAAAGATAGCTGTGTAGCCTTTACTTACACTAAGTTTAATAGAATTAAAGTCACTTGTCCTGATGAAGGTCATGATCATCATGATTGTGATTGCACTTGTATAAAAGGTTGTGAAGGGGAAATTTGTATTACAACAAGGGTTCCCGTGTGTTAATGATTCATATTACGAAGGTAATTAAAAGTGAGGTGTGTCATTTTGTCATGTAGAAGATGTAATAATCCTCATTGTAAATGTAGATGTTCTGAAGATATTTGTATATGTAATGAATGTACTTGTATAGTTAGACGGAAAAAAGATAAGAAATGTGAGCGGGGTCCTCAAGGACCACAGGGTCCACAGGGCCCGCAAGGACTTCAAGGTGCACAGGGCGATCAAGGTCCACAAGGCAATCAGGGTCCACAGGGAAATCAAGGTCCGCAAGGCAACCAAGGTCCGCAAGGAGACCAAGGTGCCCAGGGTCCACACGGTAACCGGGGAGAGCAAGGTCCTCAAGGCAACCAAGGCGAAC
>JAENZK010000259.1 GCA_016841285.1 Guptibacillus hwajinpoensis
TTTCCATTTTCAAGAACAACGAACTCATCTCCACCTAGTCCTAAATCCTTCGCTCGTAAAAATGGTCTCTTTGGATTGCCCACATTTACTAAATAAGTAGCATCACTCCATGTTGGTTCATTATCATTATGAGCGGCTTGTTCGTTTGGATTACGCAAATAAATTTCGTCATAACGATTATTTTCAATAATCCATCTGCACATAGCTAAAGCCAGTGCTCCGTCTCCACCTGGTTTCACAGGAATCCATGTATGTGCCTTTTCAGCCGTCTTACTAAAACGAGGATCAATTACAACCATTTTCATACCACGTTCAATTGCATTAGTGATTTGTGGTCCAAAGGTTGTTGGACCACGGTTTGCAGTCATTGGATTTGTTCCCCAGACCAGTACATATTCAACTTTTTCATAATCAGGAATCATCCGTTTTTTCTGTTTCGTTGCATCATATGAACGAACATTTCCCATTACACTTGTAATTCCACAATACCCACCATGATCATAGTAATTTGCCGTGCCTAAACTCTTTGTAGCTAAACGTTCTATAAAATCTCTACGATGTCCGGCCATGATGGCAATTTGGTTGGCCTTAGGTCCAAAGTCTGGATGATTAGTGTCAATTAAAATATCTTTATATTTTTGATCAAAAGTCGACTTTTCCATTTCACCCGCTTTTACTTTTTTCCAATCAGACATAACCGTTTCTTCTGGGGCATACGCCCAAATTTCTTTTAATCCAGGCGTTTTTAAATCTTTACTACCTTTAAGAATTTCCTTGTAGGCCTCATCCCACGTAACAGTTTTCCATACACCGCTTCCTCGTTCACCAACACGTTTTAATGGCTGCTGAACACGATAGGTGTCGTAAGCAGTTTGAATGCCCGCTTGTCCTTTTAAGCAAGTTCGGCCACCACGGAAACCTCTTCCGCTTTTCTCTATGTCTCCCGTACCTTTAACTGCTTGCTCTAATGGTGTATCATAGTTGATATGTCCATATGGCACCATATTAATTGGACTATATTGATTTCCAGCAATCTTTCTAACGATCGATGTATAGGCACCATCAACACTTCCAGCAACCACATATGCTTTGATCGTACACGTTGAATTACATTGTTGGCAGGATGTAAAAATTACATTTTCCGCCGTATAGTCTTGAAAATCCATTCCAACTCCATGTGGAACATCTTCCCATACACCACCAAATACCTGTTTAATTGGTCCGACAAAGGCAGGACCAACAAGGGCAACTGCACCGATTGAACCCAATGCTTTTAGAAAACCTCTACGATTCATTTCTTTACTCATGTTCGAACACTTCCTTATCATGGGAATCTATTTCTTCAATTGGAAATAACTTCTCAACAATTGTATAAATGATTAGACACATTGCTATTAATCCAAAAGAAGTTAACCATTCTGATAGATTTGGATAATAGTTTCCATAAGGCATACCTTCTAGCTTTGGCATAATAAATGTTGGAATGACCATATTAAAGCGGACCCCAACAACGCCAATGATTGTCATAATAGCAGCAGTTAATATCCATTTAACAGATTCCCTTGTTTTTTTTATGACCAATATAATAAATGGGAAAATCAATGCGAATCCCATTTGAAATATCCAGAAACTCCAAGACCAAGAACTTCCCATGATTAATTGAATTGTGCCAATTTCTTCGTGCTCTAACCCATAAAATCCTACAAGGTATTCATACCAAACCATGATTAGTTCAATAACAATAAATAATGAAAGCATACTTCCTAAAGAACGAACCATTTCTCTATCTATTTCTTGTTTCTTGACCTTACATTTAATAACATAAATGGCTATTGATAGAGCTGTACCCGAAACTAAAGCTGACACAATAAAAATGACTGGAAATAGGGCTGAGTTTAAATAAGGCTGAGCTTTAACAACAGCAAAAATAGATCCAGTTCCACCGTGGACACCAAGAATCGCGAGTGGTATTCCAATCAGCCCCAAAACTTTAAGACGTTTTTTATCTTGACCTTTATCTAGATCTGTATAAGTTTGTTTGTTAAAAACTAATAATCTATATACTTTCCCTTTAAAATTATTATTTTTAGCCATTTTAATTAAATCATTTCTCATCGTAAGATAAAGTTCGACGACTAGTAACAACAGATACACTATATAAAAATGAATCTCCCATGACATTGTACTTGTCACATTCCAATAAATGACTGCATTCATAATATGATCAGGACGACCAATATCCAATGAAATAAAGGCAATCCCCGTAATCATACATACAATAGCTGATAGAAGAGCCGATCTACCGATTTTTTCAAACTTCTCCATCCCAAATCCATATATCAATGTTGATAATAAAAAGGAGCCTGCACTTAATCCAATAAAGTATATATAAAAGGCAACCCATCCACCCCATGGAACTGTGTTAGATAAATAGGTAGAAGACATTCCTTCCATAAAATATCCCGTAATAATGGAGTAAATTCCTACAGCAAAAACTAGCAAAAGAGCCCCCCACCAGATCTTTTCTAAGTTTTTATTAACTTTTCTCTGTTGAGAAATTACCAAATCACTATGTACATTTGTTTTATTTATCATTAAGATCACTCCCACAATTTGATAGCCACATTATTAACGTAAATAAACTACTCTTGGCTGTGTTCCTAATTCTTCCTTTAATCGAAATGCTCTTGGACTAGCCGCAAGCTTCGAAACCACACTATTTGGATCATTCATATCACCAAAATAACGAGCATCACCAATACAAGTTTCTACACAAGCCGGTTCCTCGCCACGCTGAAGGCGGTGATAGCAAAAACTGCATTTTCTAACCGTTTCTTCAGGAACCGCACCTTTTTTACGCCTACCACGCTCAATTCCATATTCCGGGCTCGTTACGTCATTAAACCCTGCCATTTCTTGTTCATAACTATCTCCAAAATCATAGGAACGTGCTCCATATGGGCAAGCAACCATACAATATCGACAACCAATACAACGGTCATTATCAATATTTACTATTCCATTCTCCATTTTATAAGTTGCTCTTGTTGGGCAAACTTGAACACAAGGTGGCTTGTCACATTGCATACAAGGACGGGGTAAATTAGTAATTGAAAAATTAGGAAAATCTCCTTTAACAGTCTCAAGTACAACATTATAGGACATTCCCGGTGGTGTTCTATTTTCAGCTTTGCAAGAAACTGTACATGTGTCACATCCTACACATTTTTTCAAATCAATAACCATTCCCCATCTAACACCAGTTCCGTCTAAAGACTTCGTTTCAGCTTCAGGTGTTCCATTTGCATATTGGTCTCCAAATTCCCTTAAAAGTGAGGCCGAATATATTTTGTGGAAATCAGCAATTTTTAGTGTTCCATTAATAACCTTTCGAGCATCTCTTGCCATATTTTTACCTAATTCTGAATCATAAGGACTTGTTGCTAATACTCGATCTTTATCTGGAACAAAATGATCAGCTAACTTGGAGTAATCTTCTGGTTGTAAATCATTATTTTTATTAAATAGCATTAGAAAAACTCCTTTCTATTTCGCTAGTGTATTTTTCACATCTTGAATTTCATTTTTCACATCATCCGCAGTATCGCTCGTCAGTTCACGTGCTGATTTCTTAAATTCTCCTAATGTTTGACCAACCGCTCTCCCTATTTCCGGAAGTTTTTTCGGTCCAAAAATAATAAGGGCCAACACTAAAATTAATATAAGTCCTGGAATTCCAATGTTACTGAGCATAATATCCTCTCCTTTTTGTATATCTTTTGCATAATTACCTCATGCCCACATTATAGCGAGAAAATTATTCTCGATGGACCAAGTTCAAAAGTCTTTACATCATCTTCATTCCACAGACAAAATCTATTCAAATAGTTTTTAAATTTTATCCATTCCTAGACTTAAGGCTATATATATCTTGTAAACAGTGAAAAAAAATAGCCCTTATTAAGAAGGGCTACTAATCTTTTAAATTTTAAAAATTAATTTTTTGGAAACGAAACCGTTACAATTGTTCCTTTTTTCAGTTCACTTTCAATTACTATTAAACCATGTTGCGCTTGTACTAATGCCTTTACTATGGATAAGCCAATTCCAACTCCACCTGTTTTTCTGTCCCTAGATTTATCCCCCCGATAAAAACGTTCAAATACATGTGGCAAATCCTCCTTTGAAATTCCCTCTCCATCATCTTGTATAGAGAAATGCACCATTTGGTCCTTTTCGTAAAAGCCTACTTTTACACGACCTCCATCTGGTGTATATTTTAACGAGTTATTTAATAGATTAGAAAAAATCTGGTTCAAACGTTCTGGATCTCCCTTAAAAATGACATCATCCTTAATGCCTGTAACTGAAAAAGAAATATTTTTCTGATTAAATGAATAACTAAAATACCGTTCTATATCTTGAAGATATTGTTTCGCATTTATAGACTTAATATTAAACTGGATTTTCGGGTTTTCAACGGCCATTAATTTCTCTAATTCATCTACTAAATGGACTAACCGCATTAGTTCGTTATGACATTGCTCTAACCGTTCAGGTGTTGGTTCCCATACCTTATCTTGTAATGCTTCTACAATACTACGTAATGTCGCAATTGGAGTGCGAAATTCATGTGCCAAATCGCTTGAAAATTGTTTTCTCAGATTCTCTTGATGACTTAACGATTCCGCTAGCTCATTAAACGCCTCTGCCACATGCTGCATTTCTTCAGCATAGCTTTTCTTAACAGGCATACGAACGTTTAAATTATGTCTAAGTAGTTCCTTGGCTGCATTTCGGATTTGATTTAATCCCGCTGTTAATCTCTTAGAAAAGAAAAAACTAATTAAAAAAGCAATAATAAGTATGGTTATCTCTGCTATAATAATATAGCGATTCAACCTCTCTTTAAATTGAAATTCTCCTTTTTTATAACCTAATCTGTAATGTACAACAACCGAACCTATTTTTTCTCCATTGATATCAAGAATTCTTTCTTCTTTTTCTAGCTCTAAATCATCTATCTTCGCATTAAACCCATCATCATTATCCATTTTGGCCGCTATTTGTTTGACAAGATCCGTAGAGTCTAAAATTAAATCACCTGATTCATTATACACCCGATAAAATAATCCCTCTGTCACAGCTTGGTAAGATAGTAATGTATCCAATGTTTCAGAGGTGTCTATTAATTGATTCTGTTGAAAAGTAGAACGAGGGACCTCATTTATTAAAATATTCGTAAAACGTTCGATCTCATCGTTCCTTTTATTATCTAAATAAATAGCAAAACAATCTTCGAAAGAAAACCGAAAAGCTATACTCATCAAAAATATACTTATAAGGGATATAAGTATAAAATAAATTATTAATTTGGAATGAAGTGTTTTAAACATCTAGTTGTCCTCCAAATTTGTATCCGACTCCAAAAACTGTCAGAATGAATGTTGGATCTTTTGAATCTTTTTCAATTTTCTTTCGCAAATTTTTAATATGAACATCAATTCCTCTTTCATATCCCTCATAAAAATTATCTTCTTGGGTTATTTCTAATAACTTCAACCTACTAAAGGCTCTCCCAGGGTTCTTTGTAAATGCAGTTAGTAATTTGAACTCAATAGGAGTTAGGGAAATAACTTCACCTCTTACTATCACTTCTTGCTTTTCTTCATCTACTATTAATTCTTTATTATTAAAACTACTAAGCATCCCTGTATACGATTTGTTCACTCTCCGTAAAATCCCTTTGACCCGGGTAACAACCTCCCTAGGACTAAAAGGTTTAACTATATAATCATCAGCACCAATTTCAATACCATTAATTCTACTCTCAACTGCCGTCTTCGCTGTAAGCATCATAATAGGTACATCAGATTCACGACGCAACTCACGGCATATTTCCTCACCGGAAATATCCGGAAGCATTAAATCTAAAATAACAAAATCAGGAGTGGATTCCTTAATTCTATATATAGCATCTGCTCCATTTTCGGCATACTCTACTTTAAAGTTTTCGCGCTCAAAATAGGCTTTCAACGTTTCAACAATCATGATTTCATCTTCAACAATAAAAACTTTCACGATCCTTTGCACTTCCTTCCTCGTGACATCCCTCATTATTTTAGCACTTCTTCTCTTCGATAACGGGAAAGCCTTCAAATTGTCAAAAATAAATCAAACTAAATAAGGCCTATATCAATACGAGATAGGCCGCTTGATAAGATACTGTCAAGATATTTGTACTCATACTTTCCCTTTTCTTTAAGAAAGGCTTGGATTACTTCAATCGCATAAACAGTCCGCCAAACAGAAATTCTTTTGCATCGGATTCCATCTGACAACTCCCATGGCTTAAGCCATGGGAGTTGTCAGTAATTTTAACTTAACATTACTTTTATATTTTTGGTGAATACTAAGTATTGATATAAAATGTATAGCTAACAAAAATATCTTACTATATCCTCCTAAAATATACTATTTGGAGGTTCAACATGAAGAACATTGTTATCATCGGCGGCGTAGCAGCAGGTGTTACAGCGTCAGCTAAAGCAAGACGACTTTCACC
>JAENZK010000260.1 GCA_016841285.1 Guptibacillus hwajinpoensis
GCTGGCGAGGCCCCAGTACCAAACTGGGCCGGAGAACCCGCCCCTGCGGCACAACGCCCAGGACCAAACCGGGCCGGAGAACCCGACCCTGCGGCTCTGGCACACCGGAGCCAAAGAACCCGACCCCGCGGTCCACGGAAATTGGAGAACGAACCCGACCCCATGGCTGCCCACGGGACCTCGCGGCTTAGCCCGGCCCTTGCCCAAAAATTTATCAAGTAGGAGCTACGCATCATGGCCCAATCTTCATTTTTAAAAGGAACACTGATTATTACAGCAGCAACGATTATTTCGAAATTTATTGGGAGTATTTTTCAAATCCCGTTACAGAATATTGCTGGTGATAAGGTGCTTGGGATTTTCAGCCTTGTTTATCCGGTTTATATGATTGCGTTAATTTTATCGGTTGCCGGTATCCCGATTGCAATTTCAAAGCTTATTTCGGAGGCGCGTGGAGCCAATCGGGAGAATGAGATCGGTGATATTTTTCATTCTGCTAGTGTGCTGGCGCTCATTTTCGGAGTCGTGAGTTTCACAATTATGTTTGTTTTTTCTAAGCCGATTTCAATTATCCTTGGCGGGGAATATACGCGGCCAGCGGTTATCATTGTTTCGTTTACACTTTTAGTCGCACCTTATATGGCGGTTTATCGTGGCTTTTTCCAAGGCTTCGAGGATATGAAGCCCACTGCGATTTCACAGGTAATTGAACAGTTTGTACGTGTCATTCTCATCCTGAGTATTGCTTATTTTTTAGTGAAAAAAGGCGAGTCTAGCGAGATTATTACCGGTGGTGTAATGGTTGGCTCATCAGTTGGAGCGCTATTCTCACTCATTTATTTACGCATGCTTTACACAAGATTCAAGGCTCGACCGCTTGGAATGAAATCTTTTTCGATGAATATATTTAGGCAGTGGACGAAGAGAATTCTAGCTCTTTCAATTCCAATTGCCGTTGGCACACTCACAATGGCCCTTCTTAATCTCGTTGATTCTGTTACCATTCCACATGGCTTAACTTGGGCGGGGATTAATACCGAAGAGGTCCAACAACAATTAGGACTTTATCGTAGAGGTGTATCATTGGTGGGAATTGCGTCGGTGTTTTCGAGTGCAGTTATTTTGCCATTAATTCCGACAATTACAAAAGCGATGGCCCAAAACGACGTGAAGCTTGCGAATAATTATATAGTACGTTCTTTAAAATATGCCCATCTAGTGTCGTGGCCGGCCGCAATCGGGCTCTTAGCGTTAACTTTGCCAGTCAACAGAGCTCTCTTTACTGATTTTCAAGGTAGTGACGTCATCGCTATCATTAACTTCAGTTCGGCCTTTTCATCACTATCGATTTTAACAACTGGGATTTTGCAGGGCTTAAACCGATCTAAGCTCGCTGCCTGGATTATTGTTATTGGCGCTGTTTTAAAAGGTATTTTCAATATGATCTTTGTATCCCAATCAGGTATTATGGGAGCGGCCTATGCAACTCTTTTAATTTACGTTCTATTAACGGTCGTCAATATTGCGTTTATTTTTCAAACAACAAAGTACAACGTTTGGCGAAAAGAAACTCTTGTATTTGTAGGGGCAAGTATTATAATGGGATTTGTAGTTTTTGCGCCTATGTTTTATTTTACCGTAACGGATTTCTCAAGAATTCAATCGATGCTCTATTTAGTAGTTATCGTTCCTATTGGCGCGCTTGTTTATGCAATTCTAGTGGTCGTTGGAAAAGGGCTAAGCAACGAGGAATTGCAGGCATTTCCAGTAATTGGTCGCTATATTCGCAAATTACAACGGCGTAATTGAGTTAACCTAATCAAATAGGATTATTGATAATGAAAAATAATTGTCATAAAAAAAATACTTTTCCTAATTTGAGTTGTGGTATAATTTGTTTTGAATGCTAGAAGAGAACCGAATTTTAGGGAATTAAGGATTTTTTTGTAAAAAAAATATAGATAAAAATCTCGGACAACCTTGTGGTTTCAGCATTATCAACCACTTTTGTTCCGAAAAAATTAGACGAAAAACGTCTGGGGAGTGCCTACTATGATGTTATTGATTACAGCAATTGTATGCTTTCTAGCTTCAGTCGCTTTAACACCGCTCGTTAAAAAATTTGCTATCTATATCGGCGCTGTCGATAAACCCAATCAACGTAAAGTACATCAAAAAATCATGCCACGTTTAGGCGGATTGGCAATATTTATTAGTATGATCATAGGGTTTGCGATTGCTAAGCCATTTGATGATCAAATTGCAACATGGCCGATCCTTCTTGGAGCAACGATCATTGTGATAACTGGAGCATTCGATGATCGCTTTGAAATTTCTCCAAGGGTTAAGCTGCTTGGTCAAATTTTAGCTGCCGGAGTTGTCATTTACGCAGGTGTTCAAGTTCCGTTCATTAACTTACCGTTTGGAACAACAATTCATTTAGGTATTTTTACAATCCCATTTACATTACTTTGGATTGTTGGTATTACAAATGCGATTAATTTGATTGATGGATTAGATGGACTTGCTGCCGGTGTTTCTTCAATTGTTTTAATTACTATTTCTGCAATGGCGATGGTGATGGGGAATACATTCGTCGTAGTTATGGGTACAATTTTATTAGCAAGTACATTAGGATTTTTAATATACAATTTCCACCCAGCAAAAATTTTCATGGGTGATACAGGTGCGCTTTTATTAGGATTTATGATTTCAGTATTTTCGATTCTTGGATTTAAGAGCATTACGGTTTATTCATTAATTTTGCCAATCATCATTCTTGGCGTACCAATTTCTGATACACTGTTTGCTATTATTCGCCGAATCGTAAACAAAAAGCCATTATCTGCACCAGACAAATCACATTTGCATCATTGTTTATTACGATTAGGTTTTTCACACCGTCAAACGGTTCTAATCATCTACGCAATGAGCGCATTCTTTGCAATCGCTGCAGTTATGCTTTCAAACTCAACATTATGGGGAGCAACATTAATTATTGCGGTTGTGTTATTAGTGACTCAGTTAGTTGCTGAACGAGTAGGGCTAGTTTCAGAAAACTACCGTCCAGTGCATAAACTGTTTAGAAAAATTACTGCAAGCAGTAGAAGATCAGCCTAAGTTTGGAGAGGAATTTCCAGTCGGGGCATAAGTAAAAACGGGATAAAGGGGGAGAGCTGGCTTCAGCTTTCCCTTTTAGTTAGGAAAAAATGAGCCACAGGGTCGGGTTCTGTGCCTTGGGCTGGCTGGGCTAGAGGGTCGGGTTCTCCGTCTCAGGCGGGTGTGAGCCACAGGGTCGGGTTCTCCGTCTCAGGCTGGAGTGGGCCACAGGGTCGGAAACTCTGGCCCACCCAAATCCGGCAAAACCGAGCCAGAGGGTCAGACCCCGCGGCTCAATCCGTGCTTAACTGGGCCAGAAAACCCGACCCTCTGGCTCAAGCACCGATCCCGCGGCTCGCTTGCAAAACCCAACCAGCTAAAACTTCACCGAAGGGATGTAGAACTTTTGAAAAAAGTATTAATGGCTATCGTCGCAATATCGATATTGTTAACAGCACCGCTCATTTATAATCGTGCCAAAGTTGAATGGAATAATGATACATATGAAATGATTGTCCCATATGAAGAAATTCGCGAGTTAGCCAATCGTGGACTTGATACGGATACAATCGTAAAAACGTTATATGATAACGGTGTTCGAGGAGTTTCTTTTGAACCAACGGGTATTCAAGATCTTGTCAAACAAGGTCTAGTGATGACGCTGAACAAGAGCGACCTGTTCAGTATGCTCCAAAACGAAGATGAAGATACACGTGAAAACCTCTTATACTCAAGAGAGAATGGTTTGTATGTGTTGCTTCGTAATGATTTAGATGACCGCTGGGAAAATGCGATCGTTAAATCATTTGGGGATCGTATTGAAAAAGTAACAGATCTACCAATCCTAAAAGGTGAATCAATTTATTTTATCAAAGGGATAAGTAAAGAAGAACTTACCCGAGGTATGGGTTCGGTAGCCAATCCGATTTTAACAAGACCAGTTGGTTTTGATGAAGATTTGATGACTGAATTTGCATCCTACGGTTTTGAACCGGTTTTCCGAATCGGTAACAATATTAATGCTGATAATGAATTTGTTTTAGATCAAATGAAGGACCTCCAGGACAAGCTGGGCGGCCACAAAATTATTTTTACCGGCAATTCGATGCTTGGGGTATCCCCACATGTAGATTTAAAGACAGAGGATGCCGAGCAATACGCGTTAAGACTTGTGAATGAAGGCTTCGTCTTGATGCCAATTGAATTTACAAAGCAGGATGGACTAAATATATACGCAAAACAGTTTAACAATAAAATCGTTCGCCTTCACAGTCTCGATTTCTTCGATGGTAGAGGCGGCTATACTGAACGTGCAACCCGTGCAGTGAAAGAACGTAACATTCGCGGTTTGTATATCCATGTTGCAGATATTAAGAAATTAGAGGAAGAAACGATTACTGCCCAACAATCGTTTGAAGTAGCCGTAACTGAACTTGAGGCTATTACAAACCAAATGGCGGACAAGCATCAGCCTGGAATTGCTCAATCCTATGATGTTTTACATGCGTCAAAATGGATGACAATTGCCGGACTGATCGGTGTCGCAGCATTCATTGCACTTGCAGCCTTAATGGTTTCTGAAAAAATTGCATTATTAACATTTGCTGGAATGCTGGTAGTTGCTGCAGGCTATATCGTAACGGGATCCACAATGTTTTTACAAGCCGCGTCCTTAGCAGTTTCAATCGTAGCGGCAACGTGGGCAGCCATTTCCGGTGAATATATTAATAGTAAAAAAGATATGGTATTCAAATTTATAAAAGGGGCCTTCCTTGCACTCATCGGTGCCTGGTTTGTCATGTCGCTCCTATACGGAAACCAATTCCTTGTAAAAATTGAAGAATTCAGAGGGGTAAAATTATTATTCATTTTACCAATCGTGTTGACATTCTTACATGTGATTCGTGACCATGTAAAAGATTTAGCAATGTCGGTTGCTCGCAATTACTATTTTGTAATTGTTGCCGTTCTTGCTGCAGGTTTGATGATTTTAGTCGTCCGCTCCGGAAATGATGCCGGTGAAATGGTATCTGGCGTAGAATTAGTGTTCCGTCAAAAATTGGAGGATTTATTATTCGTTCGTCCACGTACGAAAGAGTTTTTAATCGGGTACCCACTACTTGTTTTAGGAATGTACATTATTTATCAAGGCAAGGGCTGGGAGCAGCGTATCGGTAAATATTTATTAGCCGGTGGTGCAATCGGATTTTTATCAACAGTTAATACATTTACGCATTTACACATTCCAATCTATCTTTCACTTTTAAGAACAGTTTACGGATTTGTGTTTGGTGCATTGTTAGGTTTAGTTTTAATCTTCTTGTACAAACTTGGGAAAAAATATTGGCCGATGATTCAGGAGAGGTTGTAGTATGAGGGTTGTATTATCTGGCTACTATGGATTCCATAATGTCGGTGACGAGGCTATTTTGCAGGCGATTATCCATGCGCTGCGTGCTGAGAAAAGTGATATTAAGATAACGGTTTTATCAAATGATCCGGACTATACGAAAAAAACATATGGCGTTGATGCCGTTAACCGTTGGAAGCTCGGTCAGGTTTTTAAGGCGATCAGTGCGGCCGATGGTGTCATTAGCGGTGGCGGTAGCTTGCTTCAGGATAAAACTGGAATGAAAAGCGTCCCATATTATACGGGGATTATGATGATGGCAAACCGGATATTGCGAAAACCATTTTTTGTATATGCCCAGGGCATTGGTCCGCTCGATCAATCTCTTAGCCAAAAGCTAGTTAGATATGCTCTTTCAAAAGCTGATTTCCTATCAGTAAGGGACCAGGAATCCTATGATTTATTAAAAAAAATAGGGTTGGGCGGCGAAATCGAGCTCGTTCCCGATCCGGTAATGGGCATGGAGTATAAACAAGGCTTGAATCGTGCTTGGTTGGAGCAGGAAGGATTGGATGGGAAGCCATTTATCACGGTTGCCATCCGCGATTGGACTTCTCCGGGTTTTGCAGAGTTCAAGGGAAAAATCGTCGAGGTGCTCGACCGTTGTGCTAGCGAGGGTCGATATCCAGTTGTATTTTTGCCAATGCATGGTGAGCATGACGATGTGTTTTCACGAGAAATCAGCGGTTCCATGAAAAACCCAGCCTTTATTTTTCCATATGATGCTAGTATTGAAGAAAAGATTTCCTTGATCGGTGATTCTTCACTATTAATCGGAATGAGGCTCCATGCTCTAATCTTTGCAGCCATTGCCCATACACCAATGATCGGTATCTCTTACGATCCTAAAATCGACTCATTTATTAACCAAGTCGCCCAACCATTAATCGGCCATGTCGACGACAATTGGACAGCTGATCAGTTGTATGAGCTAATTGAAAAGCAAATGAATCAGCCTAGCGAGGAAGTAGAGAAATTGAAAGCAAAGGCTATTCCACTTCAGCAAAAAGCAAATGAAACAGCGAA